>CAYUJC010000011.1:0-43829 GCA_964444945.1 uncultured Desulfuromonas sp. | reverse complement strand
GGCTTTTCTGCTTATTGCATGCAGCTTCTTGAATATCCTTTTGCAAGAGGCTCAGATGATACCGATTGGAAAAATGATCCCAAAGTGGAACTGGAAGCCTACTACCACATTGTTTACAGTTTCAAGGTTAGCACTTCGTGGAAAAGAGTTACCCAGAATAAACAGTTTTCTTGTCTTGTTCCTGAAAAACAGTTTGTCGAATTTGAACTGCTTATCGAAGTCGCTAACTATGATCCAAAGCGAAGCCAGATTTATTGTGAGCTTAAATTCCAAGTTGGCGATCAATGGCACAAATTCATTGCCAAAGACAAACAGAAACTCCCTGACAAAAGGTACGGTAGGGAAAGCGAACCGCGAAAACTGGTGTGGAACTCCAAGCCTGACCAGATTCCCAAAGATGCCACGCGGGCAGAGGCGACCGTTTGGTACGACCCCTTCGGCGGCCAGTCGATACTGATGCCAGACGAGTTGGGCCTGAAACTGGAAACATGGAGTCATAAACCCAATGCCAATGAAGGATAACGCAACGGTTATCAAGGAACTTTTGCCGCCGCTGTGCCTCAACAACAGACCGGAAGAAAGCGCATCCCTTGCGGTGAAGAACATCACAAATTCGTGTACGGATAGAACCGCGCGCACGGGATGATTACCGGAGGGCTGGTCAATCCAGTTATGGTAAGCTTATTTAAGCACCGCCAAACGAAACGGGCGGTGACAGACAAGTTAAACCTGGCGCTGGGAAGACTTATTATCTGCTCTGCCTGGAACTCCGGAACATCCCGCAGGAGGTTGCATCATGTTCGCGTTATTCAAATACCTGATACCGTTGGGGTTACTCCTCACCATCCTTGTAGCCCCCGTAACTATTCCAGAAGCCCAAGCTGCGCGCCACTACAGCAGGATATCGGTAGGGATGGCACTACAAAATCACGCCTACTCCTCTGCGTACTGGCGGCACAATAGAGCCTTTCGCCCCCACTTCCGCTCCAGCCACCATTATCCACCCTTCAGGTATATGGATCCATGGGACCGTTATCCACGTTACTACCCCGGCGTTTGGTACAGCCCATATGTCGGAATGCATTACCCTATTGGTTTTTGGGTATCCACTCTGCCCCGCCCTTACACCACTGTAGAAATTAATCACACCACCTACTACGTTGCAGATGGAGTCTACTTTCGCGATGTCGGCCGCGGCTATATGGTGGTTGAAGAACCAAAGCCGGAATTACCCCCCCAGCCTCAGCGCACCTACCCCCCCAGTGACCTGGTGGTGGAAGAAAACCACACTTACATGCGCTCCGGCCCCGGCAAGGAACACCCGGTAATCGGGCAGGCATACGCCGGCCAACCGCTAACCATTTTGGGGGAAGACGCAAAGTGGTACTACGTACAACACCCTCATGGGCACTATGGCTGGGTACTAAAGAGCCACACCCGCCCTACTGGAGATACCTCCGAGGAAAATTCAGATCGAGCGCAAGGCTCTCCTCCAGAATGAGGGATGGCGCCGACAGAATGCCTCTACAACACGCCTGGTGCAAAAGGGTACATTAGCGACAACCCTGAAGCTACCGTGCGCCCCCTGTGTCAGGATAAATGTCGCTGCTTGTTGACAACGATCGGTTTTGAGTTATGGATTATTCCATGCTTGGCGCGCTGTAACGCCTAGGTTAGGGTTGGAGAAGAAACTGAAAGCGGAGCTGGGAAGTTGCAGTTAAAGCTCTACTATTAATAAAGCGTCCCAACTCAATTTGCACAAAGAAAGGCTATTGAATCATGAGCACCATAAACGCGTACACTCCCCCAACGGTATGGACCTGGGATAAAGAAAGCGGCGGGAAGTTTGCCAGCACCAATCGCCCGGTGGCTGGAGCGACCCATGAAAAAAAGCTCCCTATCGGTAAGCACCCCTTGCAACTGTACTCGCTCGCAACCCCCAATGGGGTGAAAGTCACCGTGATGCTGGAGGAGCTTTTGGCGCTGGGCAAAACTGAAGCGGAATACGATGCCTGGTTGATCAATATTTTAAAAGGAGATCAGTTTGGCAGTGGCTTCACGGCAATCAACCCAAACTCCAAGATCCCTGCATTGCTCGATCAGAGCACATCTCCACCTATTCGGGTGTTTGAGTCCGGGGCGATCCTGGTGTATCTGGCGGAAAAGTTTAACGCTTTTCTCCCGACCGAGCCCGCTCCCAGGGCCGAATGCCTGTCGTGGTTGTTCTGGCAGACTGGGAGTGGACCTTTTCTCGGCGGAGGTTTTGGGCACTTTTACGCCTATGCCCCAGAGAAGCTTGAGTACCCCATAAATCGCTATGCCATGGAAGTAAAGCGTCAATTGGACGTACTGGACCGCAACCTGGCTGCGCGCTGTTACCTTTGTGGTCCGGACTACAATATCGCAGACATAGCGAATTACCCCTGGTATGGCGTATTAGTAGAAGGCGAACTTTATGACGCTGCGGATTTTCTGGATGTAAAGTCCTACACGAATGTGGTTCGCTGGGCGCAGGAAATTAAAGAACGCCCAGCTGTGCAACGTGGACAACGGGTTAATCGCATTTGGGGAGATGAGAAAGCGCAGCTTCCGGAACGCCATGCCGCAAGTGATCTTGACTAGCTAAAAAACACTATCTGTCCCGACGCGGGGGGTAACTGTCACGAAATGAGGAAAATCATGAAAGTTGTGGGATTTAACGGGAGCCCCAATAAAAATGGAAACACGGCTCGTTCATTGAGTTTAGTTTTTGCTGAACTGGAAAAAGCTGGTATTGAGACAGAAATGATCCAGGTCGGCAAAGAAAAAATACAGGGGTGTATTGCCTGTTACGATTGCGTAAAAAATAAAAATGAAACCTGTTCCATAACAGACGACCCAGTCAACGAATGGATTCAGAAGATGAAGAAGGCGGATGGTATTCTGCTTGCTTCTCCTGTCCATTTCAGCGGTGTTGCAGGAACAATGAAGTCCTTCCTTGACCGGGCTTTTTTTGTTGCTTCAAATAACGGGAGTCTTTTCCGGCACAAAACGGGTGCTGCCGTTGCTGCGGTTAGACGCTCTGGAGGAATTCCAACCGTTGCTACACTTAATCATTTCATAAACTATTCCGAGATGATCATGCCCTCTTCAAATTATTGGAATGTAGCCCATGGTCTTAAACCTGGGGAGATTGATCAGGATGGTGAGGGTAAACAGATCATGGAAGTTTTAGGCAAGAACATGGCGTGGATCATGAAGATTATCGAGCACGGGAGAGAGCAATTTCCCGCCCCTGAACCGATTGCCAAAACCATGACAAACTTTATCCGGTAGGACTATCTCTTTACCCCGGGTCATGGTGTGCAACATGTGTTGCCCTATGAATCTGAAGATAAAACAATTTTTTTGGGCGTGCGCAGAGAACAGGTCTTCCCAGAACTTCAAAACGCGACAGAATCGGGAGTTGATTGCTGTTTTAAGTCGGCTTTCCGAAGCTAAAACTCGTTGTTCAGAAAAGATTAGTTTGGCTCGCTGTTGTAAGTGGTAAAAAAGTCGATATAGTTGTGGCTAGCAGCAATTGTTGCTTGTTGTTTAACCCATCATCACAGGAGAGAAAAATGAAAAAACACTATTATGTTCCAGCAGCATTGGCAGGAGCAGTCATGCTTTTTTTAGCCGTAATGACCGCGCCTGCATATTCAGCCCAGAATAGCGGTGATAGCTCGCTCCAATTTGGCGGTAGTTTTTTCCATGCGCAAAATGCCGATGTGGGTACTTTAAATCTGGAAGCAGCGTATGGCTATTTCACCACAAAAAGCTGGGAAGTCGGTTTGATTCAAACATTGGGATACAGTTTCATTGATGGCGCTGATGATCAGTGGGTCGCATCCACCATTCCTTTTGTTAACTATCACTTCCTTGGCTTGTCTACAGATGATGTCTTCCAGCCGTTTATCGGAGCATTCATTGGCGCCAGCTATAACGAAGATGATATAACCGGAACAATGGGACCACAGATTGGGTTTAAGTCGTACGTCAATGACAGTACATTTATCACGGTGAAATACCGTTATGAGTGGTTCTTTGATGATCTGACCTGGGATGACGTTGATGACAACAGCAGTGATGGAAATCACGTCGTCACTTTTGGAGTGGGATTTCTTTTCTAGCGCCTCCGACTATCTGATGTAGCGATATAATTATTCCGGCGGAAAACAAATTGGGTTTTCCGCCGATTTTTTTAATTATTAACAACGCTGAGGCTTGAAGGCGTTGTCACAGTCTTGACAAAATGAACTCGCCTTGGCCAGGGTAGATTTTGTGCGGTAATGATCGACGTGACCCTCACAACAACGACTCCACCAGCAGTCAGCCGATGAGTTTGAGAGCGACCTTACGCCATAAACTTGCACCGGGTTCAGCCCTTTACGGAGGCGTGGCGGAGGGGCTATCTTCCGTTTTCAGCTGAAACAAAAGACATACAGCGCAGCTTAAAAGGTGTAGTCCAGTCCAACCCAGAGCTGACGCCCCATTTCATACTCCCCTGCGGTGCCGGTATACAGTTTACGGTTAAACACATTATACACCTCCGCCGTCAGGGCCAGGGTTCCCATGCTGCCAACGGCATGCTCCCAGGTCAACTTCCAGTCAAAGGTGGTGGAGCTGGGGCGCGCCACGTCAGCGTACACTGCAAAACGTTCTGCCGCTTCCGTCTCATATTGTTCCTTGGTGTCGAGGATGGCGGTATACCCACTGCGAAACCTGGTTGTATTGGTGAACGCAAACCCGCCCCCGAGTTGGACATGGTAGATCAGGTTCGCGCTCCATTCGCGGTTATAGTCGCTGCGGGGGAGATTGATCCGCGGCGTGAGCTTTCCATTGTAGTACACCAGCTCTTCCATTTTTTCGAGATCCAGCAAGTCGGTATAGCTTTCGTTACTGGCATTGCTGTCCTGCCAGGTTGCGTTGAGATGCAAAAAGTGGCTATTCCAGCGTTGTTCCCAGGTAAGGCTCACCTCTTCGTGGCGGCTCTGCCCATTATTGTTCCATTCGGAGTAGATATAGCCATGCTCATCTTTATGCAACACCTGCGTTGCCAGCTGCTCCTCGCTGTCGCGCTTGATGTAGCTGAAGGTGAGTAACCCAGCGGGGATTTTTTGTTCCAGCGCCACACTCCATTCGTCTGAATAGGGGGTGTTGAGATCTGAAACACGAGTTTGGGAGTGGGTTGAACGCTTCGCCTCTTCCCAGGGGCCGGGGGTGCCGTCTGCGTTCAAGGTGCGCTGCCAGCGCGAAGAAAGAGACTTTTCCTCCTCCAGCGCGTAGGTAAGGAGGGTTTTACCATAATAGCGGTTTGCCCCAACACTCAGCACCGTTATCCCGTCACCACCCAGATCGTAGGATAAAACACTGCGCCCGGCATAATCCTCATTGCGGGTGAAATCGTTATACCCAAAATGGACCCCTCCCCGCAAAGTCAGCCGCCACCAACTCAGGGTGTCTTCAAGATAGATGTCGGTAAAAGCTATTTCGGCGTCCACCTTATCCGCCGGATAAACCACCCGTGAATAGGCATACTGCTCCTGGGGCAGGCAATACTGATCCGGAAACTCACACTGCACCTCTTCTCCAACCTTCCAGCCGCTATTGGTGGTTCCGCCATGGCGATAGTCCACATGTGTTCGCTCAAGCTCCATGCCGACATTCCATTGCTGTTGTAACGCTCCCCAGCTGAAGGGGTGAAACTCTGTATGTGTCGCAAGGGTTATGGTTTCCTGCCCGGTTTCGACATCTCCGTATCCCCCCTTGCGGCTGAAGCGCTCCCCCCAGGCCGCTGTCGGGGTGACCTGGTAGTTATAGTATTCCGCCGGGCCGGAGCGTTCGTTCCTGCTGCTTCTGTATCCCAGACTCAGTTCGGTATCTGCACGCGCAAATGCATGTTCCAGCTTGGTCGCAAAACTCCACCCCCCGCCACGCAGGATATAGGCGCTATCCTTGACCTCTGCACGAAAGTACTGCGCGGCATACGGAGTGGATAAAAACGTCATGCTCAGGCGCGTAGCATCTGTGGGTTTAAACAGGGCTTTGGCAAAAAAATTCTCCTGTTTGCGGTACTGGCGCTGTTTTGCCCCAAAGTTATCCAGCGGGATCCGTGAATAATGGTGGGTATAGGAGAGGAGCACCCCGATGCGCGCATGGAGCGGAAGGTCGAGACTTATGCCGTGGTGGTACTTGCGAAATTCAGGCTGCTGTTTGGCATCTTGCGAGGTGTAAAAACCCTCCCGGTCAGCACGCTCTACCTGAAAGCTCGACCACTCGGATCTGGTCGAGCGCGCCGATAACCGCACTCCGAATCTGGCAGCGGGGTCACGCGTCTGCGCCTCTATCACTCCGCCGGTAAAACCGCTGTAGCGCGCCGGGATATTGCTGCGATATACCGAAATTTCATCGACAATGGATAGATCGGGGAATAACTCCTGCGAATGCCCCGGAACATCGGTTACACTTTCAGGTCTATCGAAAAGAGGATCGAGGATATTGTTATTGCCGAGCCCATCGAGCAGAAAATTATTCTCATACACCCGTCCACCGGAGATGGAAATCTGCGCGGGCAAAATCTCCCCACCGCGCAAGGATGAATTCTCCCCCTCACTGAATTGGACCCCAGGCAGAACCCGCAGCAGATCGGTCACGTTCCCATCCCCCTGCGGAAGCATATCGATCTGACGTCGATCAAGTACGGACCTGCCAGCCCCAGAGACAACTCCGGGATCAATCCCGGCGGGGTCAAGCCTCCCTGTTACCACCGTTTCAGGCAGTTCTGTCTCTGAAGATATCTGCCCGGACGCAGATGGTGCCTCCTGGGCGGAGCAGATCGCGCCACCCAGGTCGGTATAAAAAAGGCAGTACAAGAGCAGCCCCGCTGAAACAAATCGCATCTGGAATTTCCCTCCACCTCATTCACGTTGGCTGGGCCAGGAGCCTTGAAGGCCATGTGAAGCGCTATGCTTTTCTCATGAGGGGAGCGAGATAACAATGAAAATTAAACCAATTACAAAACGCATACTTTAAGCGTGTTTTTAAACAAAGGTTAACTTATCGAAAAGAGACAGGGAACGTTGGAGGGAATTCAGCTCTGTGGGGCAGGAATGCGGATGAGTTGCACCGCGATTAAAGAAACCGCACTCATAGCGGCACCGGCAAGGAACGGGATACGATAATCGATCATCCACAGCGCGCCGCCAATCACCGGGAGCACCACGGCAGCTAAATGGTTAATAGTGAACGATACCGCCATACTGGGGGCGATATCCTCAGGGGCAGCGATCTTCTGAAAATAGGTGCGGATTGCAATGGCGAAGTTGTAGAAGATATGGTCGGCAATATAGAGAAACATCACCAGCGCAAGGGAATCTGCCCAGGCGTAGCCCACAAATACCAGCACCAAACTGGCATACTCTAAGGTCAGCACCTTCCGCTCACCGTAGCGCACGATGGCGCGCCCGATCATAGGGCTAAGAAAGTAATTAACCAGGTTATTTACCACAAACAGGGCGGCCACCTGTACCACACTGCAGTCAAACTCTTTCACCATCAGAAACACCGCAAAGGCGACAAATATCTGACGCCGGGCGCCGGCCATAAAGGTCAAAAAGTAAAACAGGCTATACTTGCGCCGCAGCACCATATTCTGCCGCTGGGGCGGCAGGTGTTTATCCAGCGGGTTTTGGGTAAAGCCCCAGATCCCGAGAAAGAGGACGAAGCTCCCGAGCAGGATAAATATGGTTCTATACTCTAAAAAGAACCCCAGACAGAACACCACCGTCCCTGCACCAATATTTACCGCCGCAGACAGGCTGCGCAGCCTGCCAAACACCAGCGGGGCGCGATGTTTATCAAAATACTGCAGGGTTAAGGATTGATTAGTGGTTTCAAAATAGTGAAACCCGAAACTTATTACCAGGGTGGAAAGCACCAGCCCGGCATAACTGGGCATAAACCCAGTCATGATAGTTCCCACCCCGGTGATCACAATAGACAGGGCTGCCAGATGGTGCTCGCGCATAATCAGGAGCACATACACCACCAGCAGCGCCAGAAGGCCGGGAATTTCGCGCACAGAACCTATCACCCCGATCTGCTGGCCATTGAGTCCGGCGACATCGACTGCAAAGTTGTTGAACAATATCATCCAGCCCTGCAATCCTGCGGTGGCCGCGATGGTTAACAGCAGCAGAAATTTCAGCATCCTGGGTTGGCCCAGATCGCCCTGAAACATATGTGATCCTTTTCAGACTTGGAAGGCGTGCGCGCGCTTGTCGGGTTACTTCCAATACAGAAGGGCTAGAATAAAGAGGAGATATCCGCCAAGGAGGAATCCCCCCTTGACCCGCCCCAGTTGATATCCATGCCGACACAATGGCAACATCGACACGCTGAAAAACATCAGCACGGGGATTTCAAACCGCAGCAGCGAGGGCTCAACTGCGATGGGGCTGAACAGGGGCGTCACCCCCAGCACAAACAGGATGTTGAAGATGTTGCTCCCCACCACATTGCCGATGCCGATATCCATTTCACCCTTTGCCACACTGGTGATAGAGGCGGCCAGTTCCGGCAGGCTGGTACCCAGGGCAACAATGGTAGTGCCGATGAAAAGCTCAGACATCCCGAAGCTCCGCGCCATAAAAACCGCAGAACCCACCAGCCAGTCTGCACCCAAACCAAGCCCCACGATTCCAACAATAATGTAAATCCAGTCCCGCCGCCGCGAACCCTTTTGTCGCGCCACTGTCTCCTGCGGCAGAGGGAGGTTGGAGCCAGCAAGGCGAGCGGTCTTCAGGCAGTAATAGATAAAAAACACCAGCAGGGTGAGCAACACCGCTGCATCTATTCTGGAGATAACCTGATCCAGACACAGCACCCACAACACCGCAGTAGCCAGCAGCATAAAGGGCAGTTCGCGCCTTAAGAGGCTACGCTGGACAGTTAAGGGGGTCAACAGCGCCGAAACGCCAAGAATAAGGGCAATATTGGCAATATTGGAGCCGATTATATTCCCAACCGCAATATCGGAGGAGTCTTTGCCCAAAGCCAGCAGGGACACCAGCAGCTCGGGCATACTGGTTGCGAACGCAACTACGGTCATCCCGATGATAAGAGGGCGGATTCCAAAGGAAAGCGCCAGACTGGAACTTCCGTTAACCAGATATTCCGCGCCAAAATAGAGGAGCAACAACCCGGCACCAAACATTATTACGGCAACTAACATATAAACGTAATCTCTCCTGGAAAATTCAAACCCCAACGGCGCCCGCGCAGGTGGTGGCGCGCAATGCGAAGAACCATACCCGTACCGACCATACACCCAGACCAACTGCAAACACAATGTGCCGCAGGCAGGTCTTTCGCTGCATGCACTGACACAGTAAACCGCTGCACTTAAACACATTTGTGTATTGCGGTCAAAAAGTCTTTGAATGTCTATTCGTATATAGTAATATTCATAAAACGTACTTATGCGTAATTGCTGGCCGGGCGCAGGGTTGCCCCACGCGCGGTCGTGTGACTTCCTCCCTGTTTTTCCATTCGCTATATAAAGTAGGCATGGCTTAAATACAGCGCCTAAATACTTAAAGGAGCCCTACCTCATGGATCCAATTCTCTTTGACAAAGACCAGGATTACACGCGCGAGGCTGAAATCCTCAAGGTGCTGGGACATCCCATCCGCCTGAAAATTATCGCCGGCCTCTCCTCGCAGAGTTGTAATGTGAAAAAAATCTGGGAATGCCTTGGCTTGCCGCAGGCTACGGTGTCACAGCACCTGGCGCTGCTGAAAAACAAGGGGATAATCGAAGGAAAACGTGACGGAGTAGAGGTCCACTACAGTGTTGTTTCTGAGCGGGCGCGCCAGATCGTCAACTGCGTGTTTGATGTGTCAGGGTGCGCTCCCGAACGATAGCGGCTGCGGCAAAAAGCGTAATATATCCGTGCGCCCGTCAGTGCTTGAATGGCGCTCTATATCCACCTGCACCCCGTACGCAGCTTCTATATGTGCCGCAGTCAGCACTTCATGCGGCGGGCCGAACGCAATCTGCTCCCCCGCAGGGGAGAGCAGCAGGATTTTATCCGATATTTCGGCAGCACTGTTCATGTCGTGCGAAACCTGCACAATCGTCTTGCCGTGTTGGCCCAGATCTCTGAGTAACAGGCAGATGCTGCGTTTATGCCCCATATCCAGCTGACTGGTCGCCTCATCCAGCATCAGTACCGGCGCTTGCTGCGCCAGGGCGCGGGCCAGCATGACGCGCTGCAATTCACCTCCGCTCAACTCTGCGGAACAGCGGGTGGCCAGATGCGCGCTGTCGGTACTTGTCAGCGCTTCATCGACAAACTTCCAATCCCGGCGCGACGGCCCCGCCAGCGGGTGCTGATAGATATAGCGCCCCATGGCAACCATTTCCCGCACCTGAAAGCCGAAGGGCTGCTGCAGCTGCTGCGGCACAACCGCCACCTTCAACGCCATCTCCCGGCGCGAAAGTCGATGCGCGGCGGTGCGCCCCCACCATACCGAGCCACTGTCCGGACGCAAACGTCCACGCAACAAACGCAGCAGGGTGGACTTGCCGGAACCGTTGGCCCCCATGATAGATAGGATCGTCCCCTGCTCTACCCCGAAGCTGATCTGGCGGAGTACCTTCTTTCCTCTATAGGAAAAATCCAGCTCCTGAATCTCTAGTATCCGCGCCTCCATCTGCATCCCCATCAGCGCCCCCGCAGACGCAACAGATAGAGAAAGAACGGTGCCCCCACCAGCGCAGTCACCACCCCAACAGGCACCTCGGCCGGGGCGAGGACGGTGCGCGCCAGCGCATCGGCACCAACCAGAAACCCGGCGCCGACAATGGCAGCCGCGGGGATCAGGCGCGTGTGTCCGGCCCCCCACAGCAGGCGTATTGCGTGGGGCACTACCAGCCCCACAAAACCAACCAACCCAGCCAACGCCACAGCTATAGCCACCAGCAATCCGGCCGCACAGAACAGAAACAGGCGTTCACGCCCGATATCCACCCCCAGATCTGCAGCGACATCCTCCCCTTGGGTAAACACATCAAGCAGGCCAGCACGCGACCACAGCAACAGCACTAAAATTACACACACACCTGCGCCATATGGCAGCCAGCGCTCCTCCCCACGGGCCAGATTGCCCGCAAGCCAAAACAGCGCGTTACGCATGGGATCCGCCGGTGAATAGAGGAGTAAAAACATCAGCACCGCGGTACACAAGCTGCCCACCATAACCCCGGCCAGAATCAGGGTGTGGGTTGCCGCCTGATGCGCGCGCGCCACCAGGTACACCAGTAACAGCGCCGACAGCGCTCCGCAAAAAGCCAGCGACGGCACGGCATAGCTCTGCGCCGAAAAAAAGGTTAGCGCCAGCACCGCCCCCAGGGCGGCACCGCCAGAAACCCCAAGAATATAGGGATCGGCCAGAGGATTACGTAACACCGCCTGAAACACGGTGCCGGACACCGCCAGCGCCATCCCCACCAGCGCCGCAAGCCCTACGCGGGGCAAGCGCAGCTGCCATACTACGGTAGACTTCAGTCCGGCACTGTGGGGATGGAACAAAATATCCACCAACTCAGCCGCTGTCAGGGGCACGGTTCCATACATCAACCCTGCCACCACCGCACCGCCCAAAAAAATCAGACACAAGGGGAGCCATAGATATGTGTGTTTAATGCCGAGTTGCATCGCTCTTCTCAGATGTACGGGTTTCACCACAAGTCACATCACACTCCATGGCACACTTCATGGCACGCTTTATGGCCTGACGCAGTGCTTCAAGCCCTTTGCGGATTCTGGGGCCGGGGCGCTGGAGCCAATCAGCAGGGATCTCTACAATATTGCCCTGCTGCACCGCGCGCAACTGTTCAAAGCGCAGAAAAAAGTCGCGCGGCGCTGGGGTGCCGGGATGGGGGGAAACAACAATAATGTCGGGATCAAGCGCCAGCACACTCTCCATGTTCCACATAGGATAACGGCTGCCGGGAGTCGCCACATTTACCCCGCCGGCACAGGTCAGCATCTCTCCAGGCAAGGTGTCAGTTCCGGCAATCAGCAGCGGTACGAGCATAATGGTCAGCAGTACCCGTGGCGCGGTATCGGTGCCAGCCTGTTCCACCTCCAGTTGCAGCTGGGCTAACGCCTGTTCCAGCTCGAACGCCAGGGCTGCGCTCGCATCTGTATAGCCAAGCACAGCCCCGAGATTGCGCTGCATCTCGATTGTAGCTTTCAGGGAACGTGGATATACACTGTAGACTGGAATATTCAGCTCCAGCAGGGTCTGCAGCAGGGCCGGAGTAGCCATGTCCGCAGCGATAATGACCAGATCCGGCTGTAGCAGGGCGATCGCCTCGATGCTTGGGTTGTTGTACGCCCCGACACTTTTCTTATCCTGCGCCTGAGGCGGATAATTGCAAAAGTCCGTCACCCCGACCAGCAACTCTTCCGCCCCGAGGGCGTAGATGGTTTCAGTCACGCTGGGCACCAGCGATACCACCCGCTGCGGCGTTCCATCGAGCTGGACCTGCCGCCCGAGAGCATCCGTATAGGTGATTGGTGCGGCATGGGTGGGAAGGTTGGCAGCGCTGGCATCCCCACCGCTGCTCCAGGTTCCCGGCACCGCAACCAGTAAGCCACAGGCAAGTATAAGTATGCTGCGCAGGTGCCTGGTGATGTGCATAGACAAAATCCTTGCGTATGAGAACAACCGGCTGCTTTACCCCAGCAGGTTAAAAAGTAAGTCTGGCTCCGGCGTAGAACGACTGCCCTGGCGTGGCATAACTCCAGGCTTCTTCGTAGTGCTCATCCAGGAGATTATCCACCCGGGCGTAGATACGCAACATATCGGTGATATCGTAGTGCGCGGCCACATTGACGAGGAAGTAGGCATCCAGCACTTCGACTGCGCGCCCATACATATCTACAGCGCTGGCAACCGCTTTGCGCTTGTCGACCCAGTACATATCCAGATTTATCCCCCATACCTCCCAGGGTGTATACCGAAAGGAGGTGTGCACCTGGTTAAGAGGGCGGCGCTCCATGCGCGAACCATCCACCTCTTCGGTATCGGTATAGGTGTAATCTAAAAGGATATCCAGGGATTGAACAGGATGCCACATAAGCGCAACCTCCACTCCGCTGGTATAGCTCTTCCCCTCCATCTGCGCATAACCACCCGGCCAGGCTTGGCCGGGCACTACCCTGGTGCCATCCCAGCCGATCCTATCTTCAAACTTCATCCTGAAGTAGGTCACCCCACTTTCGAGTTTTCCGCCCAGCCACGGCTGATCAATACCAACTTCGACGGAGGTGCTTTTTTCAGGATCAAGCTTTGGGTCGCCATATTCGGAATAGAGTTCATACAGTGACGGGGCCCGAAAACCGGTGGCGTAAGCACCCCGCACGGTGGTCTCTGTGGCGGCAAAGGTGTAGGCCGGGGCGATCCTCCAGCTGGCTTTCCCGCCGAACTCTTCATGCTCATCATAGCGCACCCCGGCAACCACATCGAACCCACGGAGGGCAACCTGATGTTGCGCCCAGGAGCTCAGGGTGTAGGCGTCAGCACTGCTGGCAGAAGAGGAACTGGATTTTTCATTAAGATAGCCAGCCCCAAAGCTTAGATAGCTGTACGGCGTAACCTCAAGGTTGCCCTGCCAGTTCCACGCCGCAGTGGTGCCGGTAAAATCATAATCCCGCTCCCCGTCTGCGTTGTAAGCTTCTCGCTTCTGGCGAGCGTGGTGGTAATCGAGCAGGGATTCAAAACGCCCGTCAAACAATTGATTCTTGAGCTCGAGCTTCCCAAACAGGCGTTCACTCTCTTCGCGCTGCTTTTTCAACCCATCTGGTGCCGGAACCTCCGCCCAGGTGACAGGATCGATATCAAAACGATCCCCGGCGTAGCCCGCCATGCTCCAGTCATCGTTATCCATACTGGCTTCAGTGTAGCGCAATACCGCACTCAAGCTGGTAGTAGCGCTGAGGTCGAGATCAACCTTGCCACTGGCGCTGGTGTTGCGCCATCCATCGCGCTCCGCAGTGTTGCCCGCATGGGGAATTTTATTGTTGTCCGCATTGGCGAGGGAATAGCCGTCTGTTTCCAGATGGGAAGCGGCCAGCGCGAACCCCATCAGGCCGACAGCACCATTGAGCCCTGCATATCCTCGCGTAGTGCTGTAGGTGCCAGCTTCTCCACCGGCATAGCCACCAATTTTTCCGGTACCGGAGCGCGTTATGACATTGATTACTCCAGCGGCGGCATTACTGCCATACAGCACACTCATGGGGCCCCGGATCACTTCGATACGCTCTACGTTGTCCAGCCTGATGTTGGCCAAGTCCGCCCCCCGGTTTGGGTCTGAAGGATCGTTGGCCTCGATTCCGTCAATGAGCAACAGGGTATTTTTAGAGTCTGCCCCCCGGAGCATGATGCGGCTGTGGGTCCCCATACCCCCTGCCGTTGAAATCTGCACTCCCGGAACGCTGCGCAGCGCTTCAGTCAGGGTCTGAACCTGACGCGCCTCGATATCGGCGGCGGTTATTACACTCACCGAAGTGCCCCCAACCTCGTTCAGCCCCGCTTCGGTGCGGGTTGCCGTCACCACCACGTCATCAAGGGTCTTCACTGATTGTGCCTGCGCCCATGCGGGTTGCGCCACCACCAGCAGGCCTATCAGGCCCAGCAGGCTGTGTACTCCCCAGCTCAGTATGCGCGTCGCCCTTCCGGGTGTCACCCCGGCCATTTCTTCATTCTTCATTTTGCCTCCAGGTCTGTTGTGCCCGGGGCATAAAAAAACCCCGAACCGATGTAAGAACAATCGATTCGGGGTCATCCCTGATTCCCACGAAATCATCAGCTGCTTCGCCACGAAGCATACAAACTTCATATTCAGGCAGGTCTTCTGACTTCCGGATCAGCCGTTGAACACCCCTTCCCGCCGCCAGCTCTCTAGCAACAGTGGTTTAATCGTGTTCTTCGTCCCCGGTTACAGCGGCGGGCCCGCTCCTGATTTGCACAGGATTCCCATATTATGCTCGCTACGAGCACCTGAATACTTTGTAACTGCTGCACATTAATCAAGCAGAGGGCAAGTGTCAAGCTGCCATCTCATCTGCCCGCTTTCTCATTCAGACTGAGAGCACCCGCAACAGATGGGGAATGAGCTGTTTCTTGCGGGATAACACCCCTTTGAGCTCATACAGATGCTCCTCGCGCTGGGGGTAGCCCATGGCAAACGCCATCCCTGCTTCGGCGGCCACCAGAAGCAGACTGTCGCCGGCAACAATATCGGTAACCAGCAGTCCGGTCATAGCCAACCCCCTCTGACTGCGCACCTGCTCCAGCTCTACCGCGATAGCTTCGCGCTGATCCATAAACTCATGAAAACTGACCACCTCCACCTGGCCAATCCCGAATTGGTATGTTCCGGCCTCAAACACCTTGAAGTCGGAGGTGATCACCTCGCTCAGGGTGTCATACGCACTGATGGTGCTGCTGGAGGAGAAGATGCGCTGCCCGAACTCATACGGATCCAGCCCCGAATGCTGCCCGAGCCAAAACGCGATCTGACGGTCGATATCGGTGGTAGTGGGCGATTTAAGTACAATGGTATCGGAAAGCAGTCCTGCCAGCATCAATCCAGCTATAGCCGGTTCCGGGTCGATCCCCCCCTGCTGATACAGGGTGGCTACCAGCGTGCAGGTGCTCCCCAGGGGTTTGTTGATAAACTGAATCGGTTTATCGGTCTGCAGATTGCCCAGACGATGATGATCGACAATTTCGATAATTTCCACCTTGTCCGCCCCGGCCACAGCTTGGGACAACTCATTGTGATCCACCAGGATGAGCTTCCGTCTGCTTGGGGTAAACAGGTTGCTCTTGGTCGCAACCGCCAGCAGTTCATCGTGATCGTTGAGCACCAGCACCCCCGGCACCGGACTGTGCATGAGACTCACCTTGAGCTGTTCCAACCGGTCATCTTCATGCAGGGTAATATAGTCCGTCTGCGCCAGATGTTCGACCGGAGTGGCCAGGCGCGTGAGCCAGGCACTGGTAGAGGTGTCAAATGTGGTAGAGAGAATGGTTACCTGATTCTGGCGTGCCAGGGTGCAGATATCTTCGGGGATAGGCAGTCCCCCCACCACCACCAGCACCCTCACCCCCAGCTCGACCACATGGCTCAGAATCTCATAGCGATCTCCGACAATGAGGACCATTTTACGCATATCGTGCTGGCAGACCTTCTGTTTAAAGGACTCCTCCGACATCGCCGCTACAAATAGATCCAGGTTTTCCAGCGTCTCAGTCTCAAACTCCGTCACGAAGCGCGCCTTGAGGCACTGACATATGGAGCGGGGTGAGGCGCAGATGCGGCGCAGATCCTTTTCCTGACTTGGCACCAGAAAGCGCTCCGCCAGTTTTTTCAGGTACAGCAACCCCAGCGGCTTTTTGTCCTGCGCAAGTACCGGCAAGATACGGACGTTATGCAGATGAAACAGTTCCATCGCGCGCGAAAGCGGTTCGGTGGCAGCAATTGATACCGGCACTTTGCGTGAAATTACATCACCGATCCGCGGTGACATATCCAGCACCAGTTCCGGTCGCGGCACCGCCAGTTCGTCCAGAATATACTGCGTCTGGCGATTGACATTACCAGCGCGCGCCGGGCGCACATTCCCCAGCCCCTGGAGTTCGCGCAAGCGCGCATACGCTATGGCGCTGCATATGGAGTCACTGTCCGGATTTGTGTGACCTATGACATAGATCTCTTCCTGTGGCATTGTTGTCTCCTCGATCATATCTGAAATGGCCTGTAAGCAGAATTAGCGCGCGCATAATAGCATATACGTGATGCTTACCAAATGAGCATTGTTTGGAGTATACACAAAGTCCGCGCTTGCTGTTACACTACCCCAGCAAAATACCCACAATTCTCAGCCCATTGACGATTGGGAGCCTATGCTTTCAGACATGCAACCTATTTGCGCCGATCTACAGCGGGTGCGCACCAATATTCCTCTGGTACATAACATCACTAACTTTGTGGTGATGAACAACACGGCCAATGCCCTGCTCGCCATTGGAGCCTCGCCGGTGATGGCCCACGCCCTGGAGGAAGTTGAAGATATGGCGGCGCTGGCCTCCGCGCTGGTGATCAATATCGGAACCTTGAGTAAAGAATGGGTTACCGCCATGGAGTTGGCGATGATAACCGCCAAAAGCCGCCATACCCCGATAGTGTTTGATCCGGTCGGAGCGGGGGCGACCCCATTTAGAACCAAGACCTCGTTGCATTTACTGGAACAGATAAACCCAAGCGTAATTCGGGGAAACGCCTCGGAGATCATGGCTTTGGCCGGGGTGCAGGTTCAAACCAAAGGGGTAGACAGCGCTGCAGACAACAGCGAAGCTGCGGTTGCCGCCCGAACTCTGGCGCAGAGATATGCCTGCACCGTGTGCGTCAGTGGAGCCGTCGATTTTATCACCGCTGGGGGGAAAACATCCCTCATCTTCAACGGGCACCCGCTGATGCCCAGGGTTACCGGCCTCGGCTGCACCGCTTCCGCCCTGACCGGAGCCTTCTGCGCCGTCAACCGGGATGCATACGCCGCCACCGTCCATGCGATGGCGGTTTTAGGTATTTGTGGAGAAATCGCCGCCCGCCAGGCTAACGGGCCGGGCACCCTGCAACTGCATATTATCGATGCTCTGTACAATCTTACGGACGCACAAATTGAGACATACCTGAACATCGAAACCCAGCCTGTATCTTGACGTGCATATTCCTGAATAAAAAAGGCATATCAAGTCTTAACGCTCAACCATGAATCGCTTACGGAGGGACCATATGGACTTCAGGATGGATTTTGAGAAACTGCTCCCTCAGATTCAGGAGTGGGTCGTCTTTTATGGTCTGCGCGTTATTGCCGCCATCGCTATCTTTATCGTCGGGCGCTGGGTGGCTAGTGGGGTGCGTAATACAGTCAAAAAGATAATGACTAAAAACAGGGTGGACCAAACCCTGGTGTCATTTATGAGCAGTATTCTGTACTCGATTATACTTATATTCGTTGCTATCGCCGCTCTCAACCAGATAGGCATTCAGACCACCAGCCTGGTTGCCATTCTGGGTGCCGCAGGCTTGGCTGTTGGTTTGGCGCTGCAGGGTTCACTGTCAAACTTTGCCGCCGGGGTTTTAATGGTCATTTTACGCCCATTCAAGGCTGGGGACTATATCGAGGGGGGCGGGGTGGCAGGTACCGTTGAAGAGGTGCAGATATTAACTACACACCTTATCAGCCCGGACAACAAGTCGATCATCGTCCCCAACAGCAAGATTATGGGGGACAACATCACCAACTATTCCGCGAAGGCGACCCGCAGAATTGAACTTATTATCGGGGTGGGATATGGGGAGGATTTAGACCGGGCGCGGGTGGTATTACAGGAGGTGCTCAGCCAGGAGAAGCGGATTCTGCAGAGTCCGGTCCCACTTATTGCAGTAAAGGAGCTGGCGGAGAGCAAAGTGAACCTTACGGTCCGCCCATGGGTGAAAACCGCTGACTACTGGGGCGTCTATTTCGCGTTACTTGAAAACATAAAAAAGGGTTTCGACCGCGAAGGGATCTCCTTTCCATTTCCGCAACAGGATGTGCATCTGTACCAGAAGTCGGCACAGCGAGAATCTGACTGACTTTTCCAGCATGCAGAAGCAGTGCCGATGCGGCATAGAAGCAGGGCGAAGGCGCTTTTTTAGTTGCGCAAGAACACCACCAATGCTCCGTCACCACCGTACTGCTTCGGGGCCCTGCCCCACTCTATCACCCAGGCACTGGCCTTGGTACGCAGGTAGGTCTCTACGTCGTTGCGGAGTACCGGTTCGCCCCCTTGTGAACGCTGCCCGCGCCCGGTGATGATCAGAACAGTTTTCATCCCGGCGCGCTGGCGATTCTGCAGAAACACGCGCACTTTTTCGTGCGCCTCTGCACGATTGCACCCATGCAGGTCCAGACTGGCTTCGGGGCGCAGGCGTCCTTTGCGCAGCTGGCGCATGCGCCGCGCGGAGCCGGGCTGCGGTTCTGCCGCTTCAGGGTCTTCTGGATAGCTGTCATTGAACATGGTATCCATCTGCCCCAGATGGTACAGAAACAAATCATCATCGTTCAGTTCATCGGCCGCAAAACTACTGGGATGTTTTTCCCCCTCAGGTTGTCTCTCTGTTTGCCCTTCAGCCACATCTTCGACAAAAAAGTGCTCCTGCCCCTCCAGGCGTTGCACGCCGATGTTTCCCATAGCTGCAGTAAAATCGGCATCTTTTTCCGGTTCAGCCTCCGTTTCAGGTTCAGGGCGCTGGGGTTTTGTGTTACTTCCAGCCAATGGCGTTTCAGAAACATCAAGCCCCTTCATAGAACTGAAGGGGCTTGATGAAAATACCTGCTGTTGTGTTTTGCCTGCGCGCTTGTCGGTGCGTTTTTTAGCTGACATAACCTTGTTTTCCTGCCTTGGATAACCCCACCCAAAACTACATTCGCGCCGAACTACATCCGGGGCGTTTTGCGGCGCCCTTGAATGGCCTTGGTCTGTTTTTTAACGAGAGCACCGGTTTTTTCCAGATGAAACTGATACCAGAAGTCACCGTAGCCGTCCATCTTCATGCGCTTATTGTTCTGCACCGCGGCCAGGGACGCTACCAGGCGCGCATCACCACCTGTTTTCTTGATTCCCTTCTCCAGCACGGCTTGCGCCTTTGTTTTTTCGCCAATTTTGTCCAGACAATACCCGTACAGGTTCCAGATAAAAGGCTCCTTGCGATTCGCGGTCACCGCTTTTTCGAACGCGTTTGTCATCTTGGCCGGCTTGTTGCGTTTCATATAGCTTACCGCCAGCATGCACATGGCCACCCAATGTTTTACAAAAGCCTTCTCCAGATATGGCAGCGCTTTGGCGAACTCGCGGCGGATATACAATATCGTGCCGATCTGCGCATCAATCTGCCCTTTAACATAAAACTGCCATTTTGCGTATTTGTACCCACGCTTAAGGGTCGCGACCGCCTTTTCTCCATGGTTGTTCTGTAGATCTTTCTGCGCTGCTTCAACCAGGGCTGTCACCTTTTTCATGGTACTGCGAGAAAGGAGAAAGTATATCAGCATAAACAACGCTATCGAAACCAGGCTGCAGTAGATCAGCTCCCAGCCATACACCATCCGCAACGGTACCGCCGCCAAGGTGGAAAATATAAAAGCAATTAAAAAGTTGAGCATGGAAAATTAACACCTTTCCTTATCAGAGCAAAAAAGCGGGATTTACAAACGCGTGAGTCTAGCAATGCGGCACGTGAAAGTCAAAGCATTCCAAGGGGCTGGCACCCTATTTAAGATCTTCCAGCCCCCGGCGCTGCAGCCACCTTGAGGGTCAGTTCGTCACCGGGGCGGATTATGTGATTTTCTGCCAGATTATTCCATTGACGAATCGCACCGGCGTCAACGGAATACTGTCTGCCGATATCCCACAGGGTATCGCCTTTGCGCACCTTGTAGACAATCTGGCGCACGGGAGCATAGTTCTCGTGCGCGCGTGATGGTGCCGAAACCAGCAATCTTTGCCCCGGCTGTAACAGATCGCTCCAGCCCAGTCTGTTCCAGACTCTGAGCTGCTTTTCTGTCACTGCGTTTTTGCGCGCTATCGCCCATAAACTGTCGCCCTTACGCACGGTATAGCTGCGCCGCCGGGAGCGCGCATAGTCGTCTTCGAGTTCGGCCATGGGGAGGGAGGAATATTCCTGGTGCAGCGGTAGAATCAAATTCTGTCCGATCTGCAGTCTGCGCGGATCCTTAATCCGATTCAGGTCAATAATGTCATTGACCCGGATATTATAGCGCTGCGCCAGCAACGCCAGACTCTCGCCGGCCTTGAGCTCATGGCGCCGATAACGGATCCTTTCCTGAGGTGGTATTGCCGCGTAACGCTCGGCAAAGCCGTGGGCCACACCCGGCGGAACCCGCAGGACATAATGGCCCTCCCCGGGAGGAGAACACCAGCGCTTCAATTCAGGGTTGAGCTGCTTGAGGCTTGCATAGTCGGCCCCGGTCAGCTCCGCTACCACTTCCAGATCGGTAGGGTGCGACAATGTCACCGTATCAAACGCAAGGGGGGCAGCATAATTGAGTTCGGTAAAACCGAAACGCTCAGGCTCCTTACTGATTATAATGGCGGCCATAAGCTTGGGAATGTAGCGCTTGGTTTCGGCCCGCAGATAGCTGCCTTGAGCCAGTTGCCAAAAATCACGCGTACCGTGATGGCGGATGGCGTTCCGCATTTTACCGGGCCCGGCATTGTATGCCGCCACCGCCAGACACCAGTCACCATCAAAAATTCTGTGTAAATCACTAAGATACTGTGCTGCAGCTCTGGTAGCCTTCTCGACATCGCGACGCTCATCGCGCCACCAGTCATTTTCGAGCCCGTACATACGCCCGGTCGATTCGATAAACTGCCAGTAGCCCACCGCATTGGCCCAACTGTGAGCATTACTCGTAAATCCAGACTCGACAAGAGCCAGCATAGCTAAATCCTGCGGCAGGCCCGCTTCGGCAAAAATCTGCTGCATCAGGGGCAGATACCTACCTGAACGCTCTAACCACAGCTGGAATGAACGCTGTCCCGAGCCGGTGGTATAGTAGTCGAGGAGTTCTTCCACCTGCGAATTTCTGACCACGGGAAAATCGTAGCTTGGTTCACTGTTTTCCTGCACGGCAGCGGTGCTCCCATCGCCTGTCTGCTCTTCAGGTGCTGCCTCAGCACCTGTATCCACAACACGTTCAGGTTTCTTGCCGTTGATTTTCTCACTTCGCAATGCTGCCTTTCCGAGGGAGACTACTTCATCCCCAGCGGCACCTTCATCGATCGTGGGTATGGCTGACACTCGATCCGGCTGGGGGGCTACACAGCCGTACACACCGCAGCAAAGAATAGTTATGCAAATAAATATCAATCTTATCGAATCTTTACGCATAATATGTCCAGTCAAATATCAGCTTTTTTACGTCATGATGGCGTCTTGGGAAAGGTGAGGGCATCTCCAAACCCGCCCCAACTAAAGTCTGAGCCAAGTCTGTAGCGGTACAATGAATGAAAAACATTATATAAGAATAGCCTAGGCGTCAATATTTTCAAACTCTTTTTCATGTGGCCAGAAGCGGGTCTGCAGGGCCGCCATAAGGGGCTCGAAGGTGGAGCGGTCGCGCGCACACACCGCAATGGCAGCATAGCGCCGACTCAGCTCTTCACTTTCACCTGGGTTCAGACGATCAATTTTGTTAAACACCAACAGTCTGGGGATATGGGCAAAATTCAAATCTGCGAGAATCTTGTCCACCGCCTGGATATGGTCCTCAAAACAGGGATCGGAGATATCCACCACCTGCAGCAACAGATCCGCATCTTCGAGCTCCTCCAGGGTAGCTTTGAACGCCCCCATCAGGCTGGGGGGGAGATCCCGAATAAACCCTACGGTGTCGGTGATAATCACTTCACGATCAAGGGGAAAGCGC
Organism: uncultured Desulfuromonas sp.; assembly: GCA_964444945.1. Lineage (GTDB taxonomy): Bacteria > Desulfobacterota > Desulfuromonadia > Desulfuromonadales > Desulfuromonadaceae > JAIVHC01. Next base: position 21,229 of record CAYUJC010000011.1, on the reverse strand, counting down.
AGACGGCGGGTGGAGGTATCGAGGGTGGCAAAAAGTTTATCTTCGGCAAGGACTCCACTGCTGGTCAAGGCATTAAGCAGGGTAGATTTACCCGCATTGGTATACCCCACAATGGAGACGATGGGGACATTGGAGCGAATGCGGCGCTGGCGCCGCTGAAGGCGACTGCGCGACATTTTTTTCAGGCGCTTTTCCAAGTGGCTTATGCGGTCACGAATCCGGCGTCGATCAGTTTCCAGCTTGGTTTCACCGGGGCCGCGCCCTCCAATCCCACCCATCAGGCGCGACAGTTCGGTTCCTTTGCCGCTCAGACGCGGGAGAATATATTTGAGCTGGGCCAGCTCCACTTGTACCTTCCCATCCAGGGTGTGGGCGCGACTGGCGAAGATATCGAGGATCAGCTGTGACCGATCGATGGTCTTCAAATCGGTGAGAGCGGAGATGGAACGAACCTGCGTCGGAGTGAGATCCTGATCGAAAATCAGCATGGTTGCGCGTTGTTGCAAGGCGCTTATAATCACCTCCTTCAGTTTCCCCTCCCCCATTAGAAAACGGGGATTGAAGCGCTCAGGGCGCTGTATCACGGTCCCCAACACGGTCACCCCTGCGGTCCGGGACAATTCCTGTAATTCAGTCAGAGAATCTTCAATGGCCTTTTTAGCCTGTTTGCTCACCGATATAAGCAGCGCACGTTCATGCGGTTCCGACAGGTCGATGGTCTCAGCGGCGCTGCGCTCAAGCTCCGCCTCCAGCGCTGCCAGGAAAGCCTTAACATCCAGCTCCAGGGTATAAAAATCTTTTAGTTCGTGCTGCTCGACCTGTAGCCGTTGTGGATTGGGTGGGAGCAGATGCGCATAGTAGAAGCTCTGCGGGGCTCCATCTGCATCGACACCGATAGCCGCCATGAGATCAAGACGCAGCAAAGACAAATCCGTAAGGTCATCCTGGGAGAGGGGCTCATTCTTCAGATGGGTATGGATACAGCGTAGCCCACGCAGGCCGCTGCGCCCCAAGGCGTATTCGCTTAAATCGGGCAGGACAATTTCGCGATCATTCCCGAGAATTACATGCTGGATGTTGCCACTGCGGTCCACCAGAATTCCTATCTGACGGTGCAACTCACGTGACAGGCCACATATAAAACTGGCAAGCTCCGCCGAAATCACTTGATGGGGCGGGATGTGGCGCCGCTGAATCCGCTCCAGCGCCTTTTGTTGTGCAGCTTTCAAGCCACTTGTGTTGCCATGCAGCATAAATCAGCCTTTACCTCAAAGGACAAAAAGGGGCCCGAAAGCCCCTTTTTTATCTGAAAACGTATCATTTGATGTGCCGCAGAAGCATCAGGCGCTCACAACCGTGCTGAAACCCGCGTCTACATAGTGAACTTCACCTGTCACCCCACTGGCGAGATCAGAGAGGAAGTAGGCGGCACTTTTGCCCACCTCTGCCTGGGTGACTGTGCGGCGCAGAGGCGCATAGTCGTCCATGAGTTTAACCTTGGAGCGAAAATTTGCAATCCCGGATGCGGCCAAGGTGCGGATTGGACCGGCAGAGATGGCGTTAACCCGGATCTGCTGCGGACCAAGTTCTGCCGCGAGATAGCGCACTGAGGCCTCCAGCGCTGCCTTAGCGACCCCCATGACATTGTAATTCGGCACCGCACGCTGCGCCCCGAGATATGTCAGGGTCAGAATGCTGCCCCCCGCGCTCATCAAGGGGATAGCACTGCGGGTAACCGCTACCAGGGAGTAAGCGCTGATATCCATGGCCAGCTTGAATCCATCACGGCTGGTCTGGCTGAAGGGGTGCTTCAGGTCCTCTCGATCCGCAAATGCCACCGCATGTACGACAAAATCTATACTGCCCCACTGTTGGCGCAGCTCCTCAAAGACCGCTTCAATATCTCCCTCCTTGCTCACATCACAGGGGAGAATCACCTTGGAGCCAAGCTGTTCTGCCAGGGGGCGCACCCGCTTTTCCAGTGAACCGTTCAAGTAGGTGAATGCCAACTCGGCGCCATGCTCTTTAAGTTGCTGGGCGATGCCCCACGCAATACTCATCTCGTTTGCTACACCAAAAATAATGCCGCGCTTGCCACTCATCAATCCCATAAATTTTACGCTCTCCGTACCGAGTAATAAGACATGTTTTATGTGCGAAACAAAGTTATCTAGCAGATTAAAGGGGGGAAATCAAGCCCGCACTGCCCCGCCGCAGAGATTGGGGATATTTCAAGGTGTCTGCGCCTTGGCTATAAAAGGTTGCAGCATCTGTTTGAGAACCTCAAGGGGGCGCGCACCCCGCACCACCTGACCGTCCGGCAAAATCATGCTCGGGGTTGAATTCAATTGCCACTTGCGCGCAAACGCTTCCACCGCTTTCACCCCGGTGCTGTCACAAGGAGCAAGCTTGTCCATGAGATCGATGTTTCCTCCAGAGGCATAAGCTGCGCGCAACATCTGTGCTGAATTGCTGCACCCCAGGGCCGCCGCCAGCTCTCTATCCATCATGATGGGGAGCAGGTGGATCTGCACCTGGACTTCAGGGGTGCTCTCCACCAGGGCTTCAAGATCCTGGTGCAGGGTTTTACAGTGGGAACAGCGCACATCGGTAAACACGTGCAGTACTACCGGCGCTGAGGCCGCCCCAAGGGTAATCGCGCTTGCCCCAGGGATCTCGGCCACCTCTACCTTATGGCCAATATTGGCCCCGTCTTTTATGCGGATGATGTTGCCCGCAATTATATATTGTTTGGAAAAATCTATATAGACGCTGAATGGCTTGCCCTGAGCCGTCCCCTCGACACGCCACAGCCCCCCAACCTCGGAAAAATTGACTGAATTTATCGTGTCGGCGCCGGGCGGAAGCAACTTCAGCGCCTCCTGTGCATCCAGGCTATGGCAATCACGACACTCCCCAGCGCCACACCCGCCCTGGCCAAACGCCAGCACCGCAGTGGGGACTAACAGCAAAAGTAGCAGGAATCCACCAGAAATCAACCTTGCCTGTTGTGCCCGGCACCTGCGTGCCACCCGCATCCTGAGTGTAGTGAAACCGTGCTTGGACATACCTCTTTTCCTCCTGCAGCATCAAATTAAAAAACTCGCGACAATGATCTGAAAAAGGTTACATTTGTCGCTTCCCTGGCGTTTCGTATGGAAGTTTAGCCGCCTTACGCTAATATACAAACATAAACAACCGCGCGGCAGCTATACAGCCACAAAAGATAGCAGAGATGGTGGCAAAATAATATATGTTCGTGTACTTTAGCTGCCTGTCTCATTCGTTTCCACATGCAGTGCCCACCATGGTGGCCCCATGGAATGGCCGGATTATCTGTTTAATCAATCCAGCAATCACAACAGGAATTGAAAACATATGTCAGAATCAATCAAGCTCCCTACCGGATTTACCCTGGTGCAGTCCAGTATGCTCGAAGAGATCAACGTCAGGCTCATCCAGTTCAAACATGAGCGCACCGGCGCGCGTTTTGTCCATCTGGACTGTGACGACAGCAACAATCTGTTTGCGGTGGCGTTTAAAACCCCGCCGGAAGATTCCAGCGGCATTGCCCATATTCTGGAGCACACTGCCCTGTGCGGTTCAAAAAATTATCCGGTGCGGGACCCGTTCTTCAGTATGCTCAAACGCAGCCTTAACAGTTTTATGAATGCCTTTACCTCCAGCGACTGGACCTGCTACCCCTTTGCGAGTCAGAATCGCAAGGATTTCTCCAATCTGCTGGGTATCTATCTGGACGCAGCATTCTTTCCATTGCTGCGCCAGCAGGACTTTGCCCAGGAGGGGCATCGGCTGGAGTTCAGTGAGCCGGATAACCCCAATAGCGCTCTGGAGTTCAAGGGGGTTGTGTATAATGAGATGAAGGGGGCCATGGCAGATCCGGCCAGTCTCCTCGGGCGGCGCATAACCCGGCATCTATACCCTACCACCTGCTATCGGCACAACTCCGGCGGCGAACCGGAAAACATCCCGGATCTCACCTGGGAAGAGCTGAAGCGCTTTCATGCGCGCTACTACCATCCAAGCAATGCATGCTTTTTTACTTACGGGAATTTCCCTCTGCACACCCATCTGGAGCGCATTGAGCAGCAGGTCCTCCAACACTTTGAGGCGATCAACGTCAACAGTGAGGTCCCGCCTGAGCCCCACAGAGATCAGCCGGTGTTCGCGCAGGAGACCTTCCCGCTGGACCCCAATGAAGACACTGCGGGCAAAACCATGGTGCACACAGCCTGGCTCACTAACGATATCTCCGACAGCTACATGCGCCTGTGCATGACCCTGCTCTCCCAGCTGCTCCTGGGGAACCCTGGCGCTCCACTTTACAAGGCGCTGCTTGATTCCGGACTGGGGAAAAACCTCACCCCCGGGTGCGGCTATCAGGATGATTATCGCACCACCTGCTTTGGCGTCGGTCTGCAAGGCACCGAACCGCAGCAGGCCGAGGCGATCCAGACATGCATCACCGCTACCCTGAAATCTATCGTCGCGCAGGGTTTCAGCCGCGAGCGGATCGACGCCGCCATTCACCGTTTGGAATTATCCAATCGCGAAGTCGACGGTGGCTCCTATCCGTATCCCATCACGTTGTTGTTACGAATTCTGGGCCCATGGCTCCACTGCGATGATCCTGTTTCGGCGCTGGAGGTTGAGACCAACTTTGAGCGTCTGCGCGCTGAAGTAGACGCCGGTGGCTTTTTTGAGGGGCTGATTCAGCGCTGGCTGTTAGATAACCAGCATCGGGTGACCCTGTGCCTGAGTCCAGATCATGCACAAAGCAAGCGTGAGCAGGAACAGGAACAACAGCGCCTGGAAAAAATCAACGCCGCGCTGAGCCCAGCGCAGAAGCAAGCGCTACTTGAACAAGCCCGCCAGCTCCAACAAAACCAGGATCAGGTCGAAGACCTCTCCTGTCTGCCCGATCTGGAGATGGAGGATATTGATCCGACAGAGCCTCGGGTTGAAACCGCTGCGTGCTCCAAGACGCGTTCCGTAGCAGAATCTGAATTGAAGTGCTTCGCCCAGCCCACCAATGGCCTCAGCTATGTGAATATTTACTTTCCGGGCGCACACATAGAAGCGGAACTGGTCCCGTATGTCCCCCTGTTCTGCAGCATGCTCACCCAGATCGGTACCGCCCGCTACGACTATGTGGAGATGGCCCAGCGCATGGAGGCCAAAACCGGCGGGATTTCATGCAGTGCCAGCGTGATGAACGACATTGAGGACCTGGATAAGGCCAGCGCCTGGATCTGCGTGAAAGCAAAGGCGCTGGCGCGCAATGTTGAACCCATGTGCGCTATCCTCACAGAACTGTGTACCGAGGCCGACTTTAGTGACACCCAGCGTCTGGCTACAGTGATCGGCCAGATTAAAAGCTCCATGGAGAACGCCATCCCCGGTGCAGGACACAGCTTTGCAGCCCAGGCCGGCGCGGCACATCTGACTCCGGCGGCGCAGATGCGCGAGCAATGGGGGGGGCTGACACAACTGCACCACATCAAACAGCTGGCGGCCATCCCACAGGAGGAGCTGGGCGCGACTGCAGCCATCCTTACGCGCCTGCGCGCGCAACTTTTTGAGCGCAGCGCCATGCGCGCCGCAATAACCGCCGAAGCTGAACATTTGGACAACACCGCTGCGGCATTTACCACCTTCATTGCGGCCCTCCCCCACGGTGACGCACACCCCGCTACAGCGCTGGCCGGATTCACCCCGCAAGCGGCGGAGTTGGGCTGGGCTACCTCGATACCAGTATCGTATGTAACCCGCAGTTTTCGCACGGTCCCCTACTGCGACCCTGACGCGGCGGTGCTGAATGTTCTGGCAGCGCTGTTGCGCGCCAATTTTCTCCACCGCGAAATCCGCGAAAAGGGGGGTGCGTATGGCGGTATGGCTTCCAGCAGCAGCGATGGCGGTATTTTCACCATGCTCTCCTACCGTGATCCGCATCTGGAGCGTACTTTGCAGGTATACACACAAGCGCTGGAATGGGTGGAAAAGGGGGAGTTCGGCGCGCAAGAAATTAAAGAAGCGGTACTGTCGGTGTTCAGCAATCGCGACCGTCCCAAGTCTCCTGCCGGAAAGGGCGCCTCAGAGTTTGCGGCCCAGCTACAGGGGGTAAGCTACGCACTGCGGCAGCAATTCCGCACTAACCTGCTCAAAGTCACCAGGGACGACCTGATCCGGGTGGCAAAAACATACCTGAGCCCAGACACTGCAGCCACATCCAGAAGCCCTGAAGCGATCTCGATTATTTCGAGCGAAGAGAAGCTGCGCAACAGCGCTGCAGCACTGCCGCACTTGGAGATAAAGAGGATTTAAGCACCTGAGGTAAACCCAAAAGCTCTTCTGCAGCCCGCCAGAAGCTGAATCAAGCGGCTTCCATGTGAGAAAAGGCCCTTTGTCGGCACACTCAGCGCCAAAGGGCCCTATACTTTGTGGAATTTTATGGATCACCGAGTTTGAAGAAATGCGTTCTATCCATTCTACTCTAAAAGGATTTAAGTAGGCACAATCTGGGTCTCCCCGCTGTCTTTACCAGGCACTTCAATCTGGTTGCGCCAAGCTTCTATCACTTTTTCATCCATTGAACGCACATGCAAATCCTGCTGCGGAAATGGAATCTCAATGCCCTCGACGCCAAAACGTTTATACACAGCAACACCTACCTCACTGACTATCGACAGGCAGTAGTCAAGGTTATTGAGCCAGATTCGCAGCTTGAAGTTGAGTGAGCTGTTGCCAAATTCGACAAAGATAGCTGAAGGGGCTGGGTTCTTCGCCGCATTGGGATGTTTACGTGCTTCCTCCTCCAGAATTGCCAGTACCTGCTCCATATCTGAACCGTAGGCCACCCCCACCTCCATCACTACCCGTAACTGTGCATTGGAGTGGGTGAGATTAGTCACCTTCTGGGAAATAAGATCGCTGTTGGGTACGATCAACTCGGCCTTGTTGAAGGTCTCAACTATGGTGGAGCGTAACCCGATATTCCGTACCACCGCCCATTCTCCATCTAGAACGATGGTGTCACCTTTGCGAATGGGACGCTCAAACAACAGAATGATGCCACTGATAAAGTTATTGACGATATTCTGCAGCCCGAAACCAATCCCGATACTCAGGGCTCCGGCAATGACGGCCAAGTTGCGTAACCCGATCCCAACTGCACCGAAAGCGAAGATTACGCCGCATAAAATTATAAAATAGTGCATCAGGGTATTGATCGAATCACGCGCGCCGGAGTCAATATATCTTGGGCCAATCTTACCGGCTTCAAACATCGAACGCACAAACCACGACAACACCATGGCACTATACACAATGGCCGCAATCTTAATCAGGGTTCCGAGATTTATGTAGAGGCCACCTATTCCGAAACCGACATAGCCTATCTTTTCCCACACGGAGGCGATACTAATGCCCCCAACCCAGATTTGAATCAGCGCCAGCAGGGCATTGCCGATAATCACTATGGTGATAATGGCGTTCACTTGCGCCCTGAACACCCCTCCGAACTGGCGGAAAAAATAGATGCGCTGGGTCTTGGGATGGTTGACCGCAAAATTGACTCCTCCCTTGGCGAGCTTAAGCACCATGGTAACCACAAGAGCCATAAAAACTGTCTTGAAACTGGCATCCACCAGACGTGCAGCCATATTGCTATATCCGCCGAGCTGGGCCAGCAGAGAAACAAGGAACACCCCTATCCCGATGCGTTCGGCTGCGATTATGCCCCAGTGTTCCCCCTGTTTTCGGCACAGGGCGCAATGGCGCACCAGCAACAGAAGCAACGCCAGCGAGAGGGCCGCAATATACACACGCATCAGCGGCGCCGGCAGATTTATCACCTGCATAAACAAGGTGACCTGATAAGCCCCCCCCAGCAGCCAGACCATATTTCGCAGGTGTTTTTGCTTAATTATGCCGGTCACCAGCACACTCGCACTTAAAACTACCAGTAACGCCAGGTAAAAGCGCAGCATCATGCTGGGAGTCTTATACACCGAGCCCAGGGTTACAATGGCGATAAAGACCCCGCTGGCCCAGGGGTGCAGCATTAGAAAGCCCCACTGTTTATCACTCGCAGAACGTTTGGCATAGTGCTTGATGACATACGCGGCCGCCAATACAACCAGCACTTGCAAAAAAACCACCCACCAACCAGCGGACAGCTCCTCCGCAATAAGCCAGTCAAGACTAACCACCTCAGTGGCTACCCCCTGAAACAGCTCCCGGTTGAACTGAGTATAAAATGAGGTATTAAAAAATGACTTCGCCGTTTTGTGAAAGGTGGTGGAGCGCAGATCCCGCAAAACAGTTTCGACCTGTTGTATATGGGCGCGATTGACCTCTAGCAGGTCGAGAAACCGTTTTTGCAACGCGATATAGTCGTTGCTTAGCGAGGCTATGCTTTCGCGCAGGTGGATATTTTCGTTCAGGACATTTGTGATCTCTTCCGCGGAATACGTTGAATCCTGTTTTTTAAGTTCCGCACCCCAATTCTGCCAATAGTCATAACGTTCGAGCCAGCGCTTACGCATGCTTTCAAGTTCAGAGGTCTGGGTCGCTATGCGCTCCATATCCCCCTGCAGGTTTTTATTCTGGGTCTCAAGCAGGGCCATTATCCGCAGCAGACGCTCAAAACTCTGGCGCTGCAGGTTTCCGGCTTCCGCCATTACGGCGTTGAGCTCCTGCTGCTTTTTCCCCCTCTCGGTTAAAATATTCTCCCATGCAGTACGATCAGCCAGCCCTTTTAACGTCTCCAGTGCGGCAGACATCTTTTGCCGGGCTGCCCCCGCCTGGGGGACAACTTCTGCAACCCCGGCATATGTCGGAGTCGTTACTGCCACCGGCTGTTCTAGGATATCTTTTTCAGCTCGGCCTTCAGCTGGATTCAGCAGAAGCACTGCGCCGCACAGCAGGAGAAGACACTGCATGAGTCTATAGCGAATTGATCTAACCATCGGCACCCTCATTCTTGAATGTGAGAATACTCCAGATACGCCCCGCCTGAAGCGTTCGTAAGAAATATTTATACATAGATACTAGCGCCCGAGCACATCAATTTCAATTTCATCCGCGCGCAGATAGGAAGTGTATTCATCGATGGTCTCCTCCGCCTCATCTTCGGCTGTCAGGACGGCCAGATGCAGCAGGGCATCCCCCTCGTAAGCCAACGGCAGGTTAAGGTGTCCGATTACCATCCCGCCGAAAGGGGCAATAACCTGCTCTGCTTCATCCCCTAAGGGGGCACTGATCGTCCCCATGACCTCATGTTTCGCCACAATAGCCCCCAAGCGCACCGAACAGGAAAAAATCCCACTCATGGGTGCGCGCACCCAACTGCTCTTCCGGGTCACGATGGGGTCAAAATGCGCAGCACGTTTGCGCGGAGGCAGCATTTTAGTATGGCGCATAAGACGTAAAATTCCACGCAAACCGGTGCGAATTGCCGACTCGTTAAAATACAGCGCCTCGCCCCCTTCAAACACCACCACCGGTTTCCCCAAAGAGGATACGGCGGCGCGCAGCGACCCCTCACGCAAGGGGGAATCGACAATAAGGGGGGCTCCAAAAGCCATGGCCAGTTCTCGGGTAGGTGGATCCCTGAGGTCGGCACGCACCTGCGCCAAGTTGGTACGGAAATTAGATCCTGTGTGCAAATCGACGCCGAAATCACACCGGGAGGCGACATCGTGCATAAAGTGGTAGGCAAGGCGACCAGCGAGGGAACCCTTGAGGGAGCCGGGAAACGAGCGGTTAAGGTCACGCCTGTCGGGCAGGTAGCGAGAACGATGGATAAACCCGTAGGGATTCAGCAGAGGTAGCGCCAGCAGGGTTCCGCGCAGATCGTGCAGGCCTTTATGCTGCAGCAGACGGCGGATAATCTCCACGCCGTTGATTTCATCTCCATGCACGGCGGCGCTGACAAACATCACCGGCCCAGCGCGGCGGCCATTAACCACCTGTACCGGCAGGGTCATGTCATTGTGGGTGTACAGACGCGCGATGTTGAGGGCAACACTGGCACGAGAGCCGGGCGCTACCTTCGCCCCGCCAAATTCAAACGTCTGATTTCTACTCATCCCTTCCCCCGCGTCCGGGTTCTGCCGGGACGTGCCTGGGTACTGACATAATGGATAATTGCGCTCGCCAGATCTTTCTGGGTTGCGCTTTCGATCCCCTCAAGGCCCGGAGATGAATTCACCTCCATCACCACGGGGCCATGGTTGGAACGGAGCAGATCGACCCCGGCTACATTCAGCCCCATAATCCTGGCTGCCCTGGCCGCAGTAGAACGTTCCTCCGGGGTGAGCTTGGCAATACTGGCGCTACCGCCCCGGTGTAGATTGGAACGAAATTCACCCTCCTTGCCCTGCCGTTTCATCGCCGCAACCACTCTATCTCCGATAACAAAACAGCGGATATCAGCTCCTTTCGCCTCACGGATATACTCCTGCACCAATATCTGCTCCTTGAGTCCGCGAAACGCTTCGATAACACTTTCAGCAGCCTGGTTGGTCTCTGCCAGAACCACCCCGATCCCCTGGGTTCCTTCCAGCAGTTTAACCACCAGCGGAGCTCCTCCAACCCGTTCAATCAAATCCTGGGTGTATTGGGTCGAGTGGGCAAAGCCGGTTACCGGCAGACCAATACCGCGGCGCGCGAGCAACTGCAGACTGCGTAATTTATCCCGCGAACGACTGATAGCCACGGACTCGTTGACACTGTAAACCTCCATCATCTCAAACTGCCGCACCACGGCGGTGCCGTAAAAGGTGATAGAGGCCCCTATCCGCGGGATAATCGCATCAAAGCCTTCCAACTCATGTCCACGGTAGTGAACCGCAGGATGCTGGGTGGCGATGGTCATATAGCAGCGCAACGGGTCGATGATATGCATCTCGTGCCCGAGTTTTTCGCCGGCCTCAAACAGGCGCCGGGTTGAGTACAGGTTATGATTACGTGACAGAATACCGATTTTCATGGAGTAAAGCCTCCCTGGTTATCTATAGGGGCCAAAAATGGTGCCCAAAAGAAAGAAATACCCAAAAACACTTTGATCGTCACATTTGGCACCTGCGGGCGTTAGCAGGTACGCCAGACATATGCTGAATCTATATGCCAAACGGTGCAAGGGGCTGGATTAAATATTTGGGAAAGGGTTGTCGGCGCAGGGCAAACAAAATATGCTGAATTCCTTTAAGAAGATGGTGCGTTGCTCGCACTTCTTTTTCCCTGCAGGTAGGAACGCTCTGGAATTACCGCCATCCCCCGCAGAGCCGTGCGCCCAAGCAGCATCCTGAACTTCATATTGTCACGATTGGTAAGGGTCATTTCAACGCTCCATCTTCTACCCCCCAACTCAACCTGCGTTTCTACCACATAACGGATCTCACGGTGCCCCCCTGAATCGGTGACCGGGCGTATATCCTTTACCGGCAAAGTGCAGATCATTTCGGTATCGGTGTCACGCTGATGCGGATGAATGCCAAAACGCACCATATCCCGCCCGGCAGCGCAGACAAAAGGCTCGACAAAGAATGCATGCAGCGCCGAAGTCCTGGCCCCGGTATCGATCTTGGCCTTGAGCCGCACAATTCCGAGCTCAGGCAGACGGAGCCATTCACGCCAGCCGAGATAAATCAGGCTTTCAGCGTCATTCTTTTTCGCAGCGGATGCGGGTCTGTTGTTCGGCATGTTCTGTATGCACTCATAAAGTATTATCGGGTTGCCTATTGCAAGATTGACTCTCCAGCCAGGGATAGAGCCTGAGCTGTACCTGTCTGCAAAGGATCGCACAACAGCCGGGATAGAAAACCAGAAAATAAAAATCCGTGTTATGTGAACTTTTCAAGCTGCACACAACACGGATAAACATAACACTCCTATGGGCGGAGGACTATTTGAAGCTGGCGTTATTCAGGAATAACCGGGATTCTGGTAGTTTCACCCTTGTGGTTGCGCAGGGTATACTCTTCTTCGCCACGTTCGACAATAGAATAATCAGGCATGAGGGAGATTTTGCCGATATTGGTCGCCAGCACATACATCGGCTGCGCCAGACCAGTGGTATGGCCGCGCAAAGCATCGCGAATCAGTTCAGCGCCTTTTTCAATCGGGGTGCGGAAATGATCGATGCCGGGCGCCGCTTCACAGTAGAACACGTAATATGGCCGAATCCGCACGCGCAACAATTTCTGGTGTAATTCGCGGAATACCGGGACATTATCATTTATCCCTTTTAACAGCACCGCCTGGTTCCCAACATTCACTCCGCACTGCATCAGGTCGTAGACAGCCCTGGCGGTCTCTGCGGTGATCTCTTTTGGGTGGTTGCACTGGGTATTGAGCCAGATGGGTACCTTGTGGTTCCCGCTCAGCACCTTTTTCAACCCTGCATCGATGCGCTGGGGCAGCACTATCGGCGTTCTGGAACCGAAGCGGATCATTTCGATGTGGGGCATTTCACGCAACTTGCGGAGCAGGTATTCGATTCTATCATCCTCAAGGAGAAATGGGTCGCCGCCGGTGATGAGTACGTCGCGCACTTCGGGGTGGGCGCCAATCCACTCCAGGCCTTCATCTACGTTGAAATCCAGCTCCATGCTCCGATCCACCACCAGCTCCTTGCGAAAGCAGTGGCGGCAATAGATTCCGCACCCTTGAGTAACGGTGAAGGCCACTCGATCTTTATACTGGCGCGCGATACTGTCAGGACGGACCTCCCCGGTTGCACGGTTTTCCTTCCAGATCAGGTAGTCGTCCATCCCGAACTTGTTCTGCAGCTCAAGTTTGGAGGGTATTACCTGTTTGCGAATCGGACACTGCGGGTCATCCGGGTCCATCAGCGCGGCAAAATATGGCGTGGTTCCCCATACGGTCTTAGTGTTTTCGAGAATCTCTTTTTCCGCAGCGGTTAAAGTTACATACTTCTCCAGGCGATCGACGGTATTTACAAATGCTTTGAGCTGGTCGCGCCATTCCATGAATAAACTCTCCTGTTAGGTTGACATAAATTGAATAGGCAATAGACGTTGATCTCTTCCGGTTTTCATGCACCAACGACCCGCGCAGATCCGTGGTCTTTCTGATGCTTCACGCTGCTGTGGCCGCTGCCCTGCCAATGACAAGCTATGGCTGCGGTGCGGGCTTGAACCAGACGTTCATACTTTCAAGCCCACCGGAGATCTGCGTGTTCTGCACCAGGGTCCCGCCGAAGGTGTAACCGCACTGAGAAAAGGTGATATTCATGCCAAATGAGGTTGCCCGCGCTATGGTATAGCAGGTTTCGATCCCCTGCTTTGGCAGGTTCTGCTCAAGTCGGTGCAATAACTGGTGCGCCATGCCACGCCCACGACATTCAGGCAGGGTGGCAAAATCGGTCATCTCGGCGTTCTGTCCGGCGCGGTCCATCTCCGCTGAAGCCAGAGCGAGCAGCCTGTCATCCTCCCATATCCCTGCATACACCACGTTCTCTTCCATGGTCTGGCGTAGATACTCCGGATCATGAATCGGGAACGGATAGCTGGCAAACACCTCGGCATATACTTCGGCCATCTTGGCGCAGTCTGGCGCGGCGGCGATACGGCACTGATATGGCGTATTCAAATCCGGCGCTGCGCCGGCTTCTGCCTTAAGGTGGGCGGCCTTGAGCACCTGGGTCACCTGCTCTGCGTCGGGATCGATGCGGCGCTGTTCTTTTAAGTAACGGGCCAGAAACACCCCAGTGTCAGTGCCCTGATAAAACCCGGGAATGCTGGCTTCCAGGGTGTAGCCGGCCTGCTCGAATACCTCTTGCGCCGTACTGGGTATCTTGGCAAAAATCTTGCCGTAGTCGTTCTGGACGGCAAGTTTTTCAACCTGCTCTATAATGGCGGGGCACTCCTCCACCTCCAACTTCATTAAATACACCCGGTCATTCGCCTTGCCATGCTGTACAACCGACTGGCCGATGGTCTCTATTTTATCCACGCTCATCACGCCGCTCCATACGCTCGTTGTCAGCCGGGGTTAAGCTGATGGTGTTGTCATAATCGCTAAGGAGCATCTCTATCCCGGTCGCAGCTGACTCCTCGCTGTCTTCAAGCTTTAGTTGGCGATTGCATTTATCACACTGGCGGTCACAAAACTTGGCCTCATAGCTGTCCGGCTCTCTATATGTGGTGATAACCCCTTCGTAGTTGCGCAACACCACTTTGTTGGTAGATAGAGAGATCAGGTAGTTCGGGTTAACGGGTATCTTTCCACCTCCGCCAGGAGCATCAATAACGTAGGTAGGGACCGCAAAACCACTGGTATGCCCGATGAGGCTCTCCATGATTTCGACACCCTTGCCTACCGGAGTACGAAAATGGGATAACCCCTCGGATAAGTCACACTGATACAAATAGTACGGACGCACACGATTTTCTACCAGCTTATGCACCAACGCCTTCATGATTCTGGGGCAATCATTAACTCCAGCAAGAAGTACGCTCTGATTGCCCAGGGGGATACCAGCATCGGCCAGCATCCGCAGTGCCTCGCGCGATGAACTCGTGATTTCACGCGGGTGGTTGAAGTGGGTATTGACCCATACAGGATGATGTTTCTTGAGCATCGATATCAGATTATCGGTAATACGGTAAGGCAACACTACCGGCATCCGGGTGCCGATGCGGATAACCTGCACGTGTTCTATGTTGCGCAACTCGGTGAGAATCCAGTCGAGGTAGTCATCGTTGAGCATGAGTGGATCACCGCCGGAGAGGAGCACGTCGCGCACTTCCGGATGAGCCCTGATATAGTCCAGTGCTGCTATAATCTGTTCGCGCCCGGGGATGGAATCCACATCACCTACTTTGCGCTTCCGCGTACAATGACGGCAATACATGGAACACACATTGCTTACATGAAACAGCACCCGATCTGGATAGCGATGGGTAATGCCCGCAACCGGGCTGTCCTGATCCTCCGCCAGCGGGTCCACCATATCGCACGCCTCTATTTCAAGCTCCCTTATATCAGGGAAAGCCTGCCGGAAGACCGGATCGTTGCGAAAATCCTCCCGATCTATCAGAGACAGATAGTAGGGTGTCACCGCCATCGGAAACTTGCGCATGGTCATCTCTATCTTGCGCTTTTCGTTCGGTGTCAAACTGATACCAAGGAGGGCTTCAAAGCTGTCTACACGAGTTACACACTGTTTGAGCTGCCAGCGCCAGTCCTTCCACTTTGACATACCTATCTTTTTATGCTCGATTTGAGTGGCGATCTGTTGTTGTGATAACGAATAAATCCCCATATGTTCAATATTCCCTTCCAGGAAGCGGTATCCACATTCAGGCCACATGCAGATTTACAGTTCACATGGCTCAAGACTACTTCAAACATGGATGTTTCAAATATGATCAAATGTTGCGTCCACGGTATGATCTTTCCTTTGCTTGTGATCTACCGCCCTTCGAAATAAGCTTTCACGGCTAATGATTCGCAAGCTAAGTATTTAAACAAAAACCTGCGTCCCTGTCAACCCAGGGCCACCACAAAAATTCTGTAAAAAGGGCGGAATGAGCCTGCCAGCCCAGTTCAGGGGGAATTTCTTGCCCATTAAAACTGCGCATAAAAAACTGCTTTCACTGTGCGGATAAATTGACAAACACCCGTCCGCTTGATATAGAAGCGCAAGAGAGCTACGCCACGTCGTGCCCACTTCGTGCATGTAAACCAACCTCGCTGCAGCAGGCACATAAATATATGAAATTACTCTATTCCAAGGAGCATATCGCCACACGGGTGGCACAACTTGGCGCGGCCATCAGCCATGATTATGCCAACACCGAAATCGTTGCCGTTGTGATACTAAAGGGAGCATTCATGTTCGCTGCAGACCTGCTGCGTAACATCAGCGTTCCGGTAACACTTGAGTTCATGCAGACCGCCAGCTACCACAATGGAACTAGTTCCAGCGGAGAAATAGAAATTGTTCTGGATCTGCACTGCGACATTGCAGACAAACATGTCATAGTGATTGAAGACATTCTTGACAGTGGGCGCACCCTTAAATCGCTGCAAAACCTGCTGGCAAAGCGCAAGCCGGCATCTTTGCGGCTCTGCACTCTGCTAGACAAGCGCGAACGGCGTGAAGTAAAGATTGAAGCAGACTATGTGGGGATGGAGATAGCGGATAAATTCATTGTTGGCTACGGGCTTGACCACGGGGGGCGCTATCGGCAACTTGGCCAGATTTACGTTATCTGACCCGGCATCTGCCCCGCGCGATATGCGTTCACAGGGATTTGCTCTGCTATACATCTCAACCCCCTGTCAGCCTGCCCCTTATTAGGCGATACAGTCCGCGATACAGAAACTCGACTCTCAACGCTGCATCTGCTTTGCAGTTATGCTTCTTGCTCCTTACATAATACTTAGACGAAATGCCGCTCCAGGACAACTCGACATAAATTTCATAGTTGGAGGCTGTTAGCACCATATGATTATCCAGTGTGAGCAATGTGAAACTACTTATAGATTCGACCCCGCGCGCCTGTACAACCCAGAAACCGGGAAGAAAGAGGCTAAGGTGCGCTGCATCCGCTGCGGGCATATCTTCTGTGTTCATGCCGGGTCAGACCTGGGTGAAAACTTTCTGAGCCCAGAACCCGCTGTCGCTGCGCCCCAACAGGGTATAAAACACGAAGATACCCTCACCGCGCCAGAAGATGAGCCGACGGCAGATTTTTCGTTTGCGGTGGCAAAAGAGACCGATACTTCTCTTTTCACCACTCCTGGTGAAGTTTCCCCGGAACCTTCTGCTCCGGCGCCAGAACCCACTTCAGATAGCGCCCAAGCTGCCAAGGAGTTTGTCTTTGAGCCGCTGCAGACCCAGAGCCACGCACCAGAGCCTGCACCTGCAAGTGAAGATGAGGAAATAAACCCGGACATCCCGGAGGTGAGCACCCCCGCAACAGCTGCGAAAGGGGACCAGAAGAAAAAAACCTCAAAACTACTCCTGTTTATACTCCTGCTTGTACTTGTCTGCGCCGGGGTTTACGCTTATTATTTTGTCGTTCACGGTGTGACCAGCGTAACGCAGGTGATCAGCACTCTCGAGGGGCAGATAAATCGGGCTATTGATCCGCACGCAGAGCCGAGAGGCCCATCCATACAGATTCAAACCGACGATAACTTTTACATCAACAACAATCATCTGGGCTCTATATTTGCAATTAACGGAACTGTCACCAATACCAGCGAACAGCCCCAGGGCGAAATTGCACTCGTAGCCACCCTGTACAGCGCCAGTGGCACCGCACTCAGAAGTGTTAAGGTCTACTGCGGCAATCCCATCAGCAAAGAGATCCTGCGCACGGAACCGCTCGACATCCTCCAAAAACATATGGACAACAAACTGGGTGCCGAACTCTCCAACGTGTCGATACAGCCCGGCGAATCTATCCCTTTTAGCGTAGTATTCCATGACCTGCCGGACAACTTTGCCGAGTTCAGCCTGAGCGTCGCCCCGCATGCCGGCGCGAAGAGGTAGGTGCAGACAATTCTATTCCAAGTTCAGCTCCGAATACTAAACCCAGGGCCAACCAAATGGCGCCCTTTTTTTAAGGCTGTACTTCCCATTAAGCACCAGAGCACCCTTCTATGATGCCCTTCTGTGCTCCTATTATGGCCAAATATACCTCCTGCAGGCAAAACCAAGCCTGACCCGCCCCGAACCTATCTTTTTACCCCCTGAATAAAATTAATACAGTGATTGTTTAGTCAGGCTAAAAGTAAACAAAACCCTTGCACATCGGGCCTATTTTGTCTATTGTTGGTGCCTACAATTCTGCTTTTTCTTCTTTAAAACAAGTAGTTAACGATTTGTGCAGGAATATAACCTGTTTTTAAAACGGTATTTTCTGCCCGCGATGTTTTTTATTTTCCAAAGAGGAGTACCTGCTATGGATGTTCTGGCTTTAAACTGCGGCAGCTCATCGGTCAAATATCAGCTGTATAACTGGGATGAGCGCTGCGTAATTGCGAAAGGGATGGTAGAAAGAGTTACTATCGGAGACTCGTTCATCACCCATGAGGTTCCCGGCAAAGACGCCTATACGGAAAAATCGGAGTGTCCTGATCACAGAACCGCCATCGATCTCATCATCTCCACCCTGTTACATCCACAACACGGCGTGGTTAAGGATATGCACGATATCTCCGCCGTAGGTCACCGTGTTGTCCATGGAGGGGAAGAGTTTACCCGTTCCGTCGCTATCGACGATGAGGTGCTCAAGGCCATAAAAAAGGTGCAACACCTCGCCCCCCTGCACAACCCCCCGAACATTTCCGGCATTGAGGCAGCACAGGCCGTCCTGCCCGATGTTCCACATATCGCCATTTTCGATACCGCGTTCCACCAGACCATGCCCGACTACGCCTTCACATATCCACTCCCTTATGAGTGGTATAAGGAATATGGTGTGCGCCGTTATGGCTTCCACGGTACCAGCCATCTCTACGTGTCCAAGCGTGCCGCCTTAAACCTGGGCAAACCCATCACCGAATGCAAAATAATCACCCTGCACATCGGCAACGGGGTGTCGCATACCGCAATCAACAATGGGGTTTCAGTCGATACATCCATGGGGTTCACCCCACTTGAAGGGGCCATGATGGGGACCAGGTGTGGCGATATCGATCCTGCCATCCCGGCATTTATTATGGACATGGAAGGCTGTAACCCGATTGAAATTGACTCGCTGCTTAACCAAAAATCGGGGGTTCTGGGTATTACCGGACGCTACACGGACCGCCGGGATGTGATCACAAATGCGCAAAAAGGGAATTACCGCTGTAAGCTTGCCCTTGAGATTGAAGCGTACCGCATCAAAAAGTATATTGGGTCCTATGCGGCAGTTTTAGGTGGAGTCGACGCCGTGGTATTCACCGCTGGAGTAGGTGAAAACGCTGGTATAATTCGCGAAAAAGCGCTAGAAGGGCTGGAATATATGGGGATACAGCTCGACAAAGAAAAAAACCTGCGGACCTTCAGCAAGCACGGCGAGACCGAAATAAGTCTACCCGATTCGCCGGTTAAGGTGTTTGTGATTCCAACCAACGAAGAACTGGTTTTTGTAGAAGATGTGGTGGCCATCCTGAACAATACCTATACCGACCACATGGATTGCTCCTATACCTTCGCCAGCCCTGATTACAAGGTGTAGTAAATACCAGGCTGAAGGAGGAACGCTCCTCTTTTTTTAATTGCAAGATGCGTAAAAAAGCCCGCCCCCTTCGCGAAGGGGGCGGGCTTTTTCTGTCTGATATCATCTCTTAAGCGGTGGAACAGAAGGATCAGCCCTGAGCCTGCACCGCGGTAATGGCCGCTACATTCACTATATCCTCGACACTGCATCCGCGCGAAAGATCGTTCACCGGCTTCGCCAACCCTTGAATTATGGGGCCAACGGCTTCGGCTCCGGCCACGCGCTCCACAAGTTTATAGGCAATGTTTCCTGCGTCCAGATCGGGGAAGATCAAGGTATTGGCATGCCCAGCCACCTTTGATTCTGGCGCTTTCTTCGCTCCAACCTTGGGCAGCAGCGCCGCATCAGCCTGCAATTCGCCATCGATCTGGAGTTCCGGCTGCAGCTTCTGCGCAATACGCAGGGCTTCCAGCACTTTATCCGCATCAGCGTGCTCGGCACTGCCTTTGGTAGAGAATGATAACATCGCTACCCTTGGCTCCACCCCTAAAAAGCTCCTGCAGCTACCCGCGGTAGCTATGGCGATCTCCGCCAGTGCCTGAGCATCTGGATTAGGATTAACCGCACAATCCGCAAACAACAGGATCCCATTTTCACCAAAATCAGGGTTTTTGGTCACCATCAAAAATACCGATGACACGGTCCGCATCCCCGCTGCGGTGCCAATAACCTGAAACGCAGAGCGCAGCACATCTCCGGTGGTATTGGCGGCGCCCGCCACTGCCCCGCCGGCATCACCTTTGCGTACCATCATCGAGGCGAAAAACAGATGGTCCGCTGCGGTGAGCACCTCGCGTGCCTGCGCGGGAGTCATCCCCTTTTTTTCTCGCAGTTGCACCAGCTCAGCTACATACGTATCCAGATTCGGGGCCTGCGCTGGGTCGAGCAGAGTAACTCCGGCAAGGCTCACCCCCAGGGTCTGCGCTTTAGCCTGTAATACATCGGGTTTGCCCAGCAGAACAATATCAGCAAGGCCGGCAGCGCTTATTGTGCCTGCAGCTTCCAGCATGCGATCATCATAACCTTCCGGCAGAACAACAGTCTGTTTGTTTGCGCGAGCTTTGGTTTTAATCTGGTCAACTAAGTGCATATCTCCTCCATATGTATTCAGCATACGTAAAACACGGTTTGATTTAAACCATAATACTGGTTTTATACCTGATCGTTACCCACAGGGCAAGCACGTAGTTCGTCTACATATGGCCAACTATGCAATTTATGCCGAAATCTATCCCTAACACCGGTTGAAGGTGTCCTCCAGGCGGACGATGTCGTCTTCCCCCAGATAACTACCCGACTGCACTTCTATGAGTTCGAGCTCAATGAGGCCAGGATTCTCCAGGCGATGGATTTCACCTACAGGGATATAGGTGGACTGATTTTCTGTCAGCAATGCAACGTTGTCGCCACAGGTAATGCGCGCCGTACCGGATACCACCACCCAGTGTTCGGCGCGATGGTGGTGCTGCTGCAGTGAAAGACTCGCCCCAGAGTTCACCGTGATACGCTTGACCTGATAGCGGTCCCCCTGCTCCATAAGCATATAAGAGCCCCAGGGACGATACACGCGCCGATGCTGCCGACATTCAACCCGACAGTCTTTCTGCAGCTGTGTCACAATTTCACGCACCTGCTGCACCTTGTCCCGGTGGGCCACCAGCACCGCATCTGCCGTTTCAACCACGATCATATCGTTGAGCCCTATAGCGGCAATCAGCCTTCGCTCTGAACGCAGCATGCAGTTATGTGTATCCACCTCAATCACATCGCCGCTGATGGAGTTCCCGGCGGCATTTTTATCACTCACATCCCACAGCGCCGCCCAGGAGCCGATATCATTCCAGCCCGCATCGAGCGGTACCACCGCTCCACGCGCTGTATGCTCCATCACCGCATGGTCGATGGAGATATTCGGATTGGCACTGAATGCGGCTGCATTGGGACGGATAAAATCCAGA
>CAYUJC010000010.1:40798-46448 GCA_964444945.1 uncultured Desulfuromonas sp. | reverse complement strand
TGGATGAGGTTTTCAATCCCGCTTACGACAGCTTCCATGAGATTCTGCCATCCGCTGGGGACCTCTCTGATCCCGCGCGATACGATAAAGGCCAGCACTGTAAGCAGCAACATTACAAACCATGTATAGGTGACATGCTCCCCTACATGGGTATGCAGCTGCTGTTCGAGCCACTGAAAAATAAGAAAAGGATGTGTCATTTTGAGAACGCGCCTCCTCGTTTAAAATATGCGCTTCACTGTGGTCCAGAATACATTTATAACCACAACCGATAAACCGATTACAAGTCCAACGATGTTAACCTTCAGCACCGCTATCAAAACGCTGAGCACAGCTGCAAGTGCCAACAGGCGCAGCAGGTATCCTACCTGATAACTGCGCACCGCGCCCGCATCAGTACGTTGCAGTATTTTCACCAGCGCCCCGTGCAACCATTGATATCCGACCACAACCGTGAGGCCGCCACAGAGAATCCCCACACTGAATGCCGGGTCGCGCACCAAGGCGCTGGCTGCCAGGAGCAGCGCCAGGATTAACCAGTTACGCCGCGCCATCTGGACCAGCAAGCGCTCTTCTTCCGTACTCAAGATGCGTCCTTGGGGGGATCCTCATCCTGGGTGCTCTGGCGTCGAAGCTCGCGCCGGGTCAGAATGAAAATGTTCCTGAAGCCTGCGACAATACCAAGTCCGAGAAAAATCAACAACATCCAAGGTGCCGTGCCAAGCCATTGATCCAGATAGTACCCCATCGCCATCCCGATCAGGATGGAGGCGACCATACTGATGCCGACACTAGACAAAAAACCGAGGGACTTGAATAATTCTCTGCGGTCTTCAGCCATGAAATTCCTTTGGGATTGACGGTGCATAACTCATATTCTGCAAACGTGGTTTTCTACCATGCGGGACGGGAAGTGTCAATTGCTTTTCCGGCGAAATACCTTTACATTGCCCCTTCGTGCCCCTGCGCTCTGATTCTTTTTCCCTTTATGTGGCTGCATCTGCGGGTCGCAATTGCAGATTGAGTCACTTGGTCTGCATCCACCAGGCTGAACCGCCGAAAACGGATTGCGCCGGGGCCTTCCTCCCTCTCAGCCAAATTTATACAGGCCATTTTAAGCATTATGAAACGAGGATCTTCCCTGCTGAATCAGCACCTTATGGTAGATATCACCCAGGCCATTGAACATCTGGATAAAGGCTCTGTTTTTGTCGATGTGCGCTCCCCGCACGAATTTGCACAGGCTACGATCCCGGGTGCATACAATATCCCCATCCTTACCGAGGAACAGCGTATTGAGGTGGGGACCCTCCATAAACAGTGCAGCGCCAACCACGCCCGCAAGCGCGGCATGGAGCTTATTTCGCCGCGCCTGCCCGCCCTGATCGGGCGCGTCACTGCGTTGCAGCAGGAATTCAAGCGCCCGGTAATTGTTTTCTGTTGGCGCGGAGGTCTACGCAGCGCTGCCATGACAGCATTTCTTCATCTATGCGGGGTGCCGGTGTTTCAACTTCAGGGTGGACACAAGGCATTTCGCAGACATGTGCTCGACTATTTCGAACATGGGCACTGGGCCCGCATGTTTGTCCTGCGGGGGCTCACCGGCGTTGGGAAAACGCGCATCCTGGAGCAGCTGCGCACGCAGGGGTGGCCGGTCCTCAACCTGGAGGCACTGGCCAACCATCGCGGTAGCGCCTTTGGCGCCATCGGGTGCCCGGAACAGCCAGGGCAGAAGCAGTTTGAGGCGTTACTGTGGAATGAACTGCGCCACACCAGCGCAGACGATTATATGTTGACTGAAGGGGAAAGCAGACATATCGGCAGGGTTATGCTTCCGGCGCGGTTATATGCTGCGCTGCAACTAGAGACCACCCTGTGGCTGGAGACCGACATGGACGCCAGGATCAGGGTCATAGCGGAAGATTATGCGGTAGAAGATCTGCCGGCGCAGGCTTTTATCCCGCCATTGAATGCCCTGATTCAGCGCCTGGGGCGTGAGCGCGTAAGTCAACTACATGAACTGTTGGCACAGCGGAACTGGGCAGCACTGATCCGGGAATTGATGCTTCAGTACTATGATCCCCTGTACGCGCACACGAAACCACAGCAGCGGGTGGAAATCACGGTGGATCCGTTTGCTTCTGAGCACCAGGAGCTGCTACAGGCGCTTGGCGCAATTATCGAAAAGGCCTCCCAGCGCAGCGCTGATTCCGGGGGCTAAACCCCCTCCTCCCCCGCTATCCGGTTCAAAAAGTCCACCACATACGGGGTGAACTTCTCCGGTTCCACCAGAAACGAATCGTGCCCATAGTCAGACTCAATAAGATGGTATTCTACCGGCTTTTCAAGTCCTTGCAAAATATTCACCACCTCTTCGGTCTGTTCCGGACGGTAGAGCCAGTCGGACGTAAAGGCAAACCACAGCGATGGACAATGCAGCGCCGCCAGCGCTTCCTCCATGGAGGAAAAGTTCCAGCTGACATCGTACATATCCAGCGCTTTGGCCAGGTACAGAAATGAATTCGGATCGAACCTGGAAACAAAGTTGCTGCCGTTATAGCCCAGATAGCGTTCCACCTCAAACTGGCCAAAAAAATCAAACAGGCCGTCCCGTACCGAAAAACGCCGCCCGAACTTCTTAGTCATCGACGCATCAGACAAAAAAGAGATATGCCCTATGGAACGTGCCAGGGCAAACCCACTGGCAGGGGGATGTTCCGGCTTATAGGTACCCTTTTTCCACAGCGGATCGTTGTAGATGGCTTGGCGTGCGACCGCATTGAGGGCGATGGACATCGGCGAAGTGCGCCCGGTTCCGGCGATGGGGATAATTGAACGGGTCACCTGCGGGTAGTGGATCCCCCACTCCAGGGCCTGCATCGCCCCCATGCTCCCCCCGATTACGGTAATGAGGGAGTCGATCCCCAGATGATCGAGCAAATATTTGTGCGCGTGTACCATGTCGCGCACCATCACCAGCGGGAAACTGAGCCGATACGGGCGCTCGGTTCTGGGGTCAATGCTGGTGGGGCCGGTGGAGCCTTTACACGACCCGATTACATTGGCGCAAATAACAAAAAAACGCTGTGTATCTAGAACCTTGCCAGCCCCTATCAGATTATCCCACCAGCCGGGTTTCCGATCTTCCGGGGTATGCCGTCCTGCTGCGTGGCAATCTCCGGTCCAGGCATGGGTAACCAGGATGGCATTGGTGCCAGCTGCGTTGAGGGTACCGTAGGTTTCGTAAGCGATAGTGAAAGGACCAAGCAGGCGCCCACTTTCGAGGCGCAGGTCGGTATCAAAGGTCACATACCTGGTAGTTACTAAAGTGGTCTGTTCCAATAATCTGACCCCCGGACGCATAAAAAGACCCTATCCAGCTGAAGGGAAAGGGTCTTTCAATACAAGAACAGCAGCAGTATTGTCAGACTTCGTCCCATCTTTCCCCTTGTACTTCACGTACAAAAGGGTGGAATTAGCACCTGGCACCCGCTATGGGCCGGTTGCTGTGGTTTCATCGGGCCATTTCCCTCCACCACTCTGGATATTGACGTTGTCATGAGACAATCTAGTGCAACAGCCCCCAGTTGTCAATAAACTCGGGGGCTGCGGAATCAATCTCTTCTGGCTTTAGCGCACCGCCCATGCTGGATGGCTGCATCCACCCGGCAGAGGGAAAATCTCGCGCGCACCAGTGCCGTCCGCACGCATAATATACAGGCGCTTTTCCCCTAAAATATCATTGGAATAAATCACAAAACGCCCATCCGGGCTCCAGCGTGGATGCTCCTTGTTCCCCGCCCCTGTGGTCAATGGCTCTTCCGCGCTGCCGTCTGGGCGGATGCGATATATATTGAACACCCCCTGCTCCAGACGGGTGAACAGAATCCATTCTCCATCCGGACTCCAGGCGGGGGTTGCATTGTATTTCCCTGCATGGGTCAGGCGCTCTACCGCGCCGGTGAGCACATCGATAATGAAGAGATGCGGGTTGCCATGGCGGTTGGAAACAAAGGCAATCTGGTCCCCGAGAGGGCTCCAGCTCGGATCAACATCGATCCCCCACGCGCGGGTGAGGCGCTTATGGATTTTACCGTCTACTCCGATCAGATAGAGTTCGGCATTTCCATCCTGCGACAGGGTTACGGCTACCTCCCGACCATCAGGACTGTAGCGTCCGGCAATATTCAACCCTTCACGTGCAGAGATGCGTGCTTCCTTCGCTTGAAAAATGCTGCGCCGATACAGGTCGGGGTTGTCCTTGCGATACGAGGTGAAGATAACTTCGCGTCCCTGGGGAGAAAAATCTGGATTCAACACCAGGTTTCTGTGATCAGTCAGGCGCCTGATATTATGCCCGTCAAATTCTGCCAGGTAGAGCTCCTTATGCCCACTCGCATCGGAGATGAAGGCAATATTTGCATCAAACGCCCCTCTGGTTCCGGTCAGGGTTTCAAGTATCTGATCGACAAAGCGGTGCAGCATGCGGCGGATATCGTCTCGATTGCCCTTGTAGTTGTGTCCTGTCAGCAGGCGCCGTCTGTTGATATCAAAAAGACGCAACTTCAGCTCCAGGTGCCCATCTTTGATGACATAAGCCCCCTTAAGGAGCAAGTCTGCCCCCAGAAGTTTCCACTGGGGAAAGTTCACCTCTGCAGAGGTCAAGGCCAGACGCGAAGCGTCGTCAAGATAGGAGTTACGCTCGACGTATTCGAACATCCCGGTAAGATCCAGGTCTTGTGCCAACACCTCGTCTATGCTGCGTTCAATCTGCGGGTCCGCTGCACCAAGGGCGACAAAGGTGGGCTGTGCAATGGGGATGGCGGAACGTCCGGGCGTGGTTATTACGATATCCGCAGCCAGCAGACCCTCTGCGGGACAAAGTAAACACGCCAGCAACAGATAAAGCATATATCTCATTTATTCAGCATCTCATTGGGATCGAAGGTTATGGAAAATACACGTGCCCTTCCCGGGGGCGCCGGGAGCGTTTGCAACTGCAGAATACACTGTTCGACACTCTGGTCAAACAGGCTGTCGCCAGATGCGTTGAGCACCGTGTAGCCGCTTCGATTCCCCTGTGCATCAAAACGCAATACAACGGTGCTGCGCAGCCCTTTTTTCCAGTGCGTCGCAGGGAGAGTCCAACGCTGCGCAAGATATTCTCTGATCCACTCTTCAAAGGCAATACCGGCCTGAACCCCGGTGCCGGATGCGCTGCCCACTTTTTCTGGCGCAACCGTCGTGGTCGCCGGACTCTGCGCTGTTGCCTGCGCTGCCAGCTGCTGTTTCAGCTGTTCGATGCGGGCGCTGGACTCACTTTCGCGCCTGATCTCATCAATGCGCGCGTGGGTATCCTGCTGGTACAGGCGTTCAATGTCAGCGGCACTCAGCATGGGGCGCAGCGGCTGCGCTTCTACCTTTGGCGGCGGTGGCACCTCTGGCTTTGCAGCTGAGGACACCTTTTTTTCGGGTGGTTTAATCTTTGCCGGTGCCGGTGCCGGTGCCGGGGCCGCTTTTGGTGCCGGCACCTCTACCTTTTTTGCCGCCACTGGCTTGGGGACAGCTTTGGGTGGCACCTTGGGCGTGGGCACAGGCTTCGGTGCTGGTGTGGGTTCAGGTGCGGGCTTCGGTTCAGGTGCGGGCTTCG
>CAYUJC010000010.1:0-40698 GCA_964444945.1 uncultured Desulfuromonas sp. | reverse complement strand
GGCTTCGGTGCTGGTGTGGGTTCAGGTGCGGGCTTCGGTTCAGGTGCGGGCTTCGCGGCAACAGGCATCTCGGCCTTCTTTTTTGGCGCCGCCGCCGAGTGTCCGCGCTGAGGCTGTTCCACCGGTTTGTTCAGCAGATTTACTTTATAGATCTGGCGCTCAGGCACAGGCAAACGGCTGAACATAACCCCGGACACAACGATAGCGATAAGGCTATGCACCAGCACCGATAGCGCCAGCATGCGCCCAAAACCCGGCTCGCGGGCGGCGGTTCTCCTGCTACTGTGGCGTTGAGCCATGCCGTGTTTCATCGTGTTACGGTTCCGGCTCTGTGGCAATCATGCCCAACTGGGTAACACCTGCGCGCCGTACCGCCGCCAACACTTGCACCACGCGTTCATAAGGCACTGTTCGATCGGCCTCAAGATAGACCTCCTTATTTTTTCTATCCTTAAGAACCTGTTGCAGCACCGCCACCATCTTCTCGGGAGATTCCACCGGCTGCCGGCCCACATACAGGCGCCGCCCTGCATCGATACTGACGATCAGGGCTTCCTGGGCTGCCGCCAAGTTGGGTGCATGTTCAACCTCCGGCAGGTCCACATCCACCCCCTTTTCCAACATCGGGGCAGTCACCATGAAGATAATCAACAGCACCAGCATTACATCTACAAAGGGGGTGACGTTAATTTCAGCCAAAGCACTGCGCCGCAGCGAAGAGTTGTATTTCATCAGCTTCTCCGCAACTGATTTTCTATGACATTGAGGAAGTCCTGCCTGAAACCATCCATCTGCGCCAGCAGGATATTGACCCGGTTGAGAAAGTAGTTATAGGCCACCACCGCAGGGATGGCGGCCATCAATCCCATGGCGGTCGCGATAAGGGCTTCGGATATACCAGGCGCCACCACCGCCAGGGAAGCACTGCCACTCTCGCCGATACCGTGAAACGATCCCATAATGCCCCACACCGTACCGAACAGACCTATAAATGGGGTGGTGGAGCCCGTAGTAGCCAGAAAGGTCAAGCGGCTCTCCAGCCTCTCGGTTTCAGTGCGCACTACCCGTTCCATGGCGCGGTTGATAGTTATTGCTGCATCAGCCGGGAGCACCACCTTTTCGTTGTCCTGCCCGCGGTGCTGCCGCACCAGTTCCTGATATCCCCCTCTGAACACCCGGCTCACCGGGGAGGCAGGATACTGTTTCAGTTCCTGTGCCACCTGATCCAGCTGGCGGTTGTTCCAGAAGTAATCCTGGAATGCCACGCTCTGGTGTAATGCCTGGCGTAGAGCCTTCCACTTGAAAAAGATGATCGCCCAGGAAACTACCGAAAAATAAACTAGAACAAGCAACACCAGCTTTACCACTGGCCCCGCATTTAGAATTAAATCAATCACCGTTAAACTCCATCCGCATATAATTTCTTGTAAATCAGCCTGGTTAAATACCGATCAGCATAGACAATATTCGCGCCTGCCTGTGGATAAACCTGTAGAATCAACAGAGTTATCCACAGAGGCCTCCCTTGCTTTCGAGGCTGGCGTAGGCCGAATGGTTATGGATCGATTCGAAATTTTCACATTCCACCCGGAACCACTCTATCCCTTTAAGCTGCTGCAGGCGCAAGGTCACGGAGCGGACAATATCTTCAACAAACATAGGGTTTTCATAAGCCTGCTCCGTTACAACCTTTTCATCCTCACGTTTTAAAAGAGAATACACCGGGGCGCTGCCGCATCCCTCTATAAGCGCAATGAGATCCTCAATCCAAAGCATCTCGGAGATGCGCACGGCCACCGTGACGCAACTGCGCTGGTTATGGGCGCCGTAGGCACTGATTTCACGCGAGCACGGACACAGGGAGGTGACCGGCACGCTGACTTCGAGAATAAAGTCCTTTTCCTGCCGCAGAGTAGCGATGAAGCGGCACTCATAACTCATCAGCCCCTTCGCTCCACTTGCGGGGGCGGTTTTTTCAATAAAGTACGGGAAACTCAGCTCCATGTGGGCGCATTCGGATCCGAGCCTGGTGCGCATCTCACGCAGCAGCGGTTCCATGTCGTCGAGAGTAACCTCTTCGTCGCGATACTGATTGAGGATCTCCAGAAACCTGCTCATATGGGTGCCCTTGAATTGATGGGGCAACTCCACGTACATATTTACCCTGGCAATGGTATGCTGGCTGGATCTGTTTTTATCCTGTACTACTATGGGGTAGAGAACATTCTTTACCCCAACCTTGTCAATGGCAATCCGCCGCGTATCCGCTGACTGCTGCATATCCGGCATCTCCGGGATTTCATTGAGCATCTTATTCTCCAGAAACTGTTGTGTAGGTTATCGGGTCCTGCATACCCGCTTCCCTGAAGCCCTTTAAGCGCAGGACACACGAATCACATACGCCACATGCGCGCCCCTGCGGGTCTGGAGCGTAACATGAATGGGTCAGCGCATAGTCAATTCCAAGCTGGGTTCCAGTGTGAATTATTTGCGCTTTGCTCATATGCATCAGTGGGGTATGGATAGTATATCTCCCCTGCTGCTCCACCCCGGCCTTGGTCGCCAGATTAGCCATCTGGGTAAAAGCCTGGATAAATTCGGGACGACAATCGGGGTAACCGGAGTAATCCACCGCATTAACTCCGATATAGATATCGAAGCTCTGCATCGCCTCGGCCCACGCCAGTGCATATGCAAGAAAAACGGTGTTGCGCGCGGGCACATAAGTGATCGGAATCGCATCATCCATATCCCTGTTTCCCGGTACGGGGATATCGGCCGTCAGGGCGCTGCTTCCGATCTGGCGCATATCCACATCAAGAACCAGGTGCTTGACGATCCCAAGCTGCGGGGCCAACATTTTAGCCCGCTCCAGCTCTATACTGTGGCGCTGCCCATAGGAAAAGCTCAGCCCGTACACCGCATATCCTGCAGCGCGCGCGATGGCGACACAGGTGGTGGAATCCAGACCACCACTGTATAAAACTATGGCTTTTTTCATAGTATATATCTACTTTACTCCTGACTAGATTACTGCCTGCCCAACCATGTGGCTCCAGGAGCATGCACAGAGCATCTCCCCCCGGCGGAACCGCCAGCGCCCCTGGACTTTGCGGGCAACTCTACACAATGAAGCGGCAAAATGAAAGGTTATCAGGTTCGCATATTTTGAGCTATAGTAGTAGCATGAAACCCGCATTGGAAATAAAAAACCTGTCAAAAACTTATGCCGCTGTCAAGGTGCTGGATAATCTCAGCTTTTCTATTGCGCCGGGCGAAATTTTCGGCTTGCTCGGCCCCAACGGGGCGGGGAAAAGCACCGCTATCAATATGATTGCCGGTGTCACCCGTATCGGAGAGGGTGAGATTAATATTTTCGAGCATAAGGTCACTCCGCGCAAGCCTGCTCCACCCCAGGCGCGGAAGCTGACTGGAATCATGCATCAGGAAATTGTCGCCGACCCTTTTTTTACCATTGAGCAGGCCCTGGCACTTCATCCCGGTTTCTTCGGCATCAAGCGCGATCACCGATGGTACAACTATCTGATAGATCGACTGCAGCTCAGGCCCCATATCCAAAAGGGGATGCACCAGCTCTCTGGCGGTATGAAACGCCGCTTTATGTTAGCCAAGGCCCTGATTCACAAACCCAGGTTATTGATTCTGGATGAGCCCACCGCCGGGGTCGATGTGGAACTGCGCCATACGCTCTGGCAATTTATCCACGACATCAACGCCAGCGGCACCTCCATTCTACTCACCACGCACTACCTGGAAGAAGCACAACAAATGTGCAAACGCATCGCAATTTTAAAAGATGGACGTCTGATAGCGCTGGAACCCACCGATACCCTGTTACAGTGTGAACGGATGCGCCATTTCGAACTCCATCTACGAAACCCTGTATCCTCCGTCCCCCCTGTTTTGCACCGCTTCAACCCCACGCTGAACCATGCCGGCACCAGGGTTTCCTTTGCCGCAACTGCCAATGATGATATCGGTGCCGTCGTGGCAGAATTGGTCGCAAGCAACATCGTTGTGCACGATATTACCTCCTCCGGGCCCTCCCTGGAGGAGGTCTTTTTGCGCCTGACCGGCGGGACGCAACCAATCCATTAACATCGTCAAGTAATAGATAATCTTATATGCAATTTTATTCAAACAAGGGAAGTTTTTCCTCCCGCCGGGCTTTTTTCACCCTGCTTCTTAAGGAGGTGCGCCGCTTTACTCAAGTATGGGCTCAGACCCTGGTCACTCCCATCCTGATGGCATCGTTATATCTGTTTGTCTTTGGTGCGACCTTGGGAGAGCGCATCAGCGTTGTGGAGGGTTTCAGCTATGCGCAATTTGTGATACCAGGATTGATTCTGATGGGGGTAATAAATAACGCCTTTGCCAATACATCCTCATCGCTGTTTATGTCTCGGCATCTTGGGAGTATTGCTGATCTTCTGGTGATGCCTCTGTCAGCTAAGCAGATAGTGGCGGCGTATACTTTGGCAGGAATGTTGCGTGGGCTCCTGGTTGGAGCAGTGGTGGGGCTGGTTTCAACCCAGTTCGCGGTACTACCCTGGGTTCATCCGTGGTACGCGCTTTCGATGGCCGTACTCGCCAGCACGCTGTTCGCAGTATTAGGGCTGGTGGCTGGAATATACGCCGACAGTTTTGACGGCTTATCCCTGTACATAAATTTTGTAATCCTCCCTCTGGTCTTTCTAGGCGGGGTATTCTACCCCATCTCCATTCTGCCCCCATTCTGGCGTGTCGTGTCTCAGTGTAATCCTCTATTTTATCTTTTAGACGGATTTCGCCACGCTCTGCTGGGGATTGGGGACATCCCCCTGTGGCTTGCTTTTGCCCTGAGTGGAGGGCTGACGCTGGCCCTGATTCTTGTGGCTGTCTCTCTGTTCGAACACAGCAAGCGCTTCCGCGCCTGAGGCATATTCCAGCCGCAGTGCCGGGTGGTGCCCTATTTCAAGGTGCGGTGTTAAACGCAGCCGGGGACATCATCTTCTATGCTTTGCTCTTTTTTGGTATGAAGTAACACCTGGCCACCATAGGCAGCGTTTTTACGCACCAGCAGGTCGGCTGTTACGCCGTCGTTACGGCGAAATGCCTCCAGTATTTTCCGATGTTCTTGCACGGAGATATCCATCCGGCCGGGGATAGACAGTGATGCGACCCGCAGATATTCAAACTTTTTGAGTAACTGATAAATCATCTCCAGCAATTTTTGATTCCCGGCGGCGCGGATAAAATATTCGTGAAATTCGTTGTGGACCCGGAAGAACGTCTTTACATCGTTGCTCTTGCTCAATTTCGCCAAGCGGTTATTTATGGCTTCAAGTTTATCGAGATCTTTAGGGGTCATTTTTTCAGCCGCCAGGTAAGCAGCATACCCCTCCAGAACACTTTTTATGGAATAAAACTCCTCAATATCTTTTTCGGTATGCTTTGCTACTACAGCACCCTTGCGCGGAATCACCGTCAGGTACCCTTCAGACTCCAGCTGGCGAAACGCCTCGCGGATTGGAGTGCGACTAATGCCATAGCGCTCGGCGATATCCGGCTCAGACACCCGTTCACCAGGTTTAAGCTCCCCTTTTAGAATGGCATCTCGAATGTTCTCAAGAATTTTTTCGCGCAAAGTCTGATGCTGCACTTGGTGATCTCCATATAAGTTAAAAAGTTAGCGTAACATATTGCCTTCATTGGGCGTGGACGATTTATTCAGTTCAGACAATGCTAAATCGCACCCAAACGCTATTGTATACAGTATACAGTATAACGCAACAATTTTATCTCTTTTTATATGATGGCACCGCATGGCGGATGTGATGAACACGGCTGGTCAATCGCCGCCCATGATTTATGAATAGTTGCGAAGGATCAATTTTCAGTGCAGAGGGAAGGGAAACACATGGCTTCTTACAAAAAGGGAGAGAAAGCAAGTTGATTATTGCTGTGGTTTCAGAAGCTACCCGCTTCAATGCGCTCCAAAAAGAAACGCCAGATGGCAATATGAAGGGAGGGGACACCATTCGGTGCCCCCTCCCCCTTTTTTTAGTATATGAAAATCATAATTGCTTGCATGATCACCTGCCGCCGGCAACCTGGATGCGGATCAAGGCGCGTTTCAAAGCGGCTTCCATTATGCGATACTCCTTGTCCTCGGGATGCAATTTTTTAAGTGCTTCCTCAGCCCGACCTAACGCAGCCTTGGCACGCGCCATATCAATCTGGTCCGCTGGCTCTGCCGCCTCTGCCAGAACAATGACCTTATCGTCTTCAACTTCCACATAACCCCAATTTACCGCCACATGAAATGAAGAACCGCCTTTGCGATAGGTAAGCTCGCCAACTTTCAGGGTTGTCAGAAGAGGTGTATGCCCCGGAAGAATACCTAACTCGCCCACCATGCCCGGCATAATCACCTCATCTACTTCTTCCGACAATACCAGTTTGTAAGGTGTAACCATCTCTAGTTTCAATTTATCAGCCATGTGAAACTTCCTTTATAGGTGCAAAACAACCACGTCCTGACAACATAAGGTTACGCTGCCGCCATTGACTTGGCCTTTTCAACTGCTTCTTCAATGGTACCAACCAGGTAAAAAGCCTGCTCAGGCAGGTTGTCATGCTTGCCATCAAGAATTTCACGAAAGCCCTTAATGGTATCTTTAAGCTCAACATATTTTCCGGGAGAGCCGGTGAATACCTCAGCAACAAAGAACGGCTGCGACAGGAAACGCTGGATTTTACGTGCGCGCGCGACCACAAGCTTATCCTCTTCGGAGAGCTCGTCCATGCCGAGAATCGCGATAATATCCTGCAGATCCTTGTAGCGCTGGAGGACAAACTGCACCTCACGCGCAAGCCCGTAGTGCTCCTCACCGACAACCTGAGGGTCGAGGATTGTACTACTGGAGTCGAGAGGGTCTACCGCAGGATAAATCCCCAATTCTGCAATTTGGCGCGAAAGAAC
Organism: uncultured Desulfuromonas sp.; assembly: GCA_964444945.1. Classification (GTDB taxonomy): domain Bacteria; phylum Desulfobacterota; class Desulfuromonadia; order Desulfuromonadales; family Desulfuromonadaceae; genus JAIVHC01. The sequence goes on along the minus strand of CAYUJC010000010.1, from coordinate 33,713 downwards.
CGTTGTTGCATCAAGGTGGGCAAAAACCGTCGCTGGAGCAGGGTCGGTAAGGTCATCCGCAGGGACATAGACGGCCTGAACCGAAGTGATGGAGCCTTTATCCGTAGTGGTGATCCGCTCCTGCAATTCACCCATCTCCGTACTGAGGGTGGGTTGATATCCTACCGCTGAAGGGATGCGACCCAGCAGAGCCGAAACTTCAGATCCCGCCTGGGTAAAGCGGAAGATATTGTCCACGAACAGGAGAACGTCTTGGCCACCTTCATCACGAAAGTACTCCGCTACGGTGAGCGCAGATAGCGCAACACGCGCACGGGCTCCGGGGGGCTCGTTCATCTGGCCGTAAATAAGAGCCGCCTTATCCAGAACCCCGGATTCCTTCATCTCCTCCCAGAGATCGTTACCTTCACGGGTGCGCTCGCCAACACCGGCAAACACGGAGAAACCACCATGCTGCTGCGCAACATTGTTGATCAGCTCCATAATGAGTACAGTTTTACCTACACCGGCACCACCGAACAAGCCGATTTTACCACCACGGGCATAGGGTGCGAGCAGGTCGATAACCTTAATCCCGGTTTCAAATGATTCTACCGAAGTAGATTGTTTGACAAATTCCGGTGCTGGCCGATGAATTTCCCAGTGTTCGTCCGCCTCGATGGGTCCTGCTTCATCAACCGGCTCGCCGATTACATTCATAATCCGCCCCAGGGTCTGCTTACCTACAGGCATGACAATCTGCTTGCCAGTATCAAGTACCTCCTGGCCGCGAACCAACCCCTCAGTACCATCCATGGCGATAGTACGTACAGTGTTTTCACCCAGATGCTGAGCTACTTCGCACACCAGGTTCCATTCTTTATCACTGAGAGCGGGGTTGGTTATTTTAACTGCGTGAAAAACTTCAGGAAGCTTGCCGGCCTCAAACTGAACGTCAACCACCGGTCCAATGACTTGAACTACCTTGCCCTTGTTCATGATGAATTGCTCCTTTTGCACCACTATGTGGAGAGTTTTATTCTTAATTTTCTATTTTATTGCTTCTGCCCCGGATACGATTTCCATCAATTCCTTGGTAATCGCCGCCTGGCGCGCCCGGTTGTACTGCAGGGTCAGCTTATCAATCATCTCAGAGGCGTTCTTGGTCGCACTGTCCATACTACTCATACGTGCTCCATGCTCTGAGGCCACAGACTCAAGCAGAGCTTCGAAAATCTGCACTTCAATATACTTCGGCAGGATCGAATGCAATACCTTTTCGCTGCTAGGCTCATATATATAGTCCGCCACAAAGTGCTTATCTTCGCTACTGTCAGGGACTATCGGTAGTAGTTGCTTGACAGTCACTTCCTGATTTATAGCACTATGAAACTTATTATAGACAATATATACAGCGTCAAACTTTTCCACCTCGTAGTCTGCGACAAGTTCCTGTCCCAGCAATGCGGCAGTGGCGTAAGTGATACTGGCAGTAATATTTTCATAAACTTTATCGATGGTCAGCTCTTCGCGGCGTTTGAGCAGATCATTGCCTTTTTTACCTACAATGCGCAGCGTGTAATTGCTGTAAGCGTGGGCTTTTTCCAGCGCAAACTGGGCCGCTGCCTTGGCAATACTGCTATTGAAGCCGCCACATAACCCTCGATCGGCCGTGATCAACAACACCAGGGCGTTTCCCTTCTCCCGCTGGTGCAGCAGTGGATGGGTCGTTTCCACGTCTCGCGCTGCTATACTACACAGCACTTCGTGCATTTTATCCGCATAGGGCCTCGCTGCCACTACAGCATCCTGCGCACGGCGCAATTTCGCTGCAGATACCATTTTCATTGCATTGGTGATCTGTTGCGTATTCTTGACCGAGCTTATGCGCTTTTTTATCTCCTTGAGATTTGCCATTATTGAATCCTCAGCTGGTGGCTTATGCTACAAACTGACTATTAAACTCTTCAAGTGCCTTCTTCAGACGTTCTTCAAGAGCACTGTCTATAGCTTTTTTCTGCTGCAAATCCTTCAGGAAATCAGCGTGCTTCGTGTGCATTAAGCTCAGCAGTTCCCGTTCATATTTCTGCATGGAGCTAACGGGGAAACCATCTACATATCCATTGTTCGCGGCATAGATAATGACTACCTGCTCTTCAACAGCAAGAGGCTTATACTGAGGCTGCTTTAGAATCTCAACCAGTCTCTCCCCACGTTGAAGCTGCCTCTGTGTCGTCGCGTCCAGGTCGGATCCGAATTGGGCAAACGCTGCCATCTCACGGTATTGAGCCAGGGCCAGCCGGAGTGTCCCCGCAACCTGCTTCATTGCTTTGATCTGGGCGCTACCGCCAACACGGGAAACCGAGAGCCCAACGTTAATAGCCGGACGTACCCCGGAATAAAACAGATCCGTTTCCAGGAAAATCTGTCCATCTGTGATCGAAATAACGTTGGTGGGGATATATGCCGAGACATCGCCCGCCTGCGTTTCAATAATGGGGAGCGCCGTCAAAGAGCCAGCACCACGTGCATCACTGAGCTTCGCTGCACGCTCCAGCAGGCGGCTGTGGATATAGAATACGTCGCCGGGGAAAGCCTCACGTCCGGGTGGACGCCGCAGGAGGAGGGAGAGTTGACGGTAGGCTACCGCCTGCTTCGACAGGTCATCGTAGATAATTACGGCGTGCTTGCCGTTGTCACGGAAATATTCGCCCATAGTGACACCTGTGTACGGGGCGATAAACTGCAGTGGAGCAGGATCGGATGCAGTCGCGGCTACGACAATGGTGTAATCCATAGCACCGTACTGTTTGAGCTTATCCACCACCTGCGCTACGGTAGAACGCTTCTGGCCGATAGCTACGTAGATACATACAACATCCTCCCCCTTCTGGTTGATGATGGTATCTACAGCAACTGCAGTCTTGCCTGTCTGACGGTCGCCAATGATCAGTTCGCGCTGACCACGCCCGATTGGCACCATGGAGTCGATGGCCTTCAGACCGGTCTGAACCGGCTCATGTACGGACTTCCGATCAACAATACCCGGAGCCTTTACTTCTACTTGGCTATAGGTATCGGTTCCGATCTCACCTTTACCATCAATGGGAACACCGATGCCGTTTACCACCCGCCCAAGGAGCTGCTCCCCGATCGGAACCTCGACAATGCGCTCGGTTCTCCTGACGGTGTCGCCCTCTTTTATGTGTTCTGAGGCACCAAGCAGAGCCGCACCGACGTTGTCTTCCTCCAGATTCAGGACCATCCCCATGGTGCCACCGGGGAACTCCAGCAGTTCTCCCGACATAGCTTTGTCCAATCCGTGAATACGGGCGATGCCGTCGCCGATGGAGATAATGCTGCCGGTTTCGCTGACCTCTACACCGCCAGCATAATTTTCAATTTGCTTTCTGATTATCGCACTGATTTCTTCTGCTTTAATTTCCATGAGTACGCCTACCCCTTCTTTAAGGTATCTTCAATCCGCTGTAACTGGGTTTTAATACTACCGTCAAATACTTTCCCGCCAACTTCGGCCTTCAGGCCACCCAACAAGGCTGAATTCACTCTTGTATTCAGATTGACCGTTTTACCGGTTTGTTGTTCAAGGCCCTCTTTTATACTGGCTATCTGCGCTTTGGTGAGCTTTGTCGCGCTCTCAACCTGTGCCCGGACAATCCCTCCGATTTCATCTGCCAGCTTTATATATTCCGCATATATCTGGGAGATATACCGCAGCCTGTCCTTGAGTGTAAGCAGGCCGACAAAATTACGTATCCCCTCGGAACACTCCATAGCTTGGGCAACATCAGCCATCATCGCTGTCTTTTTTTCGACCGCAAGGGTCGGACTTTCCAGCAACAGGCGCAGTGCCGTCTCACGCTGCAACAAACTATTCATCTGAGCCAGCTCACCGGCGTAGGACTCCAGCAAATCTTTTTCGTTTGCAAGCTCTACCAATGCCTTGGCGTACCGCTTCGAAATCGCACTTTTACTCAATGCAGCTCTCCTACTTTAAGCTTGTATTCCTCAACCAGGCGCGCTTGATCATCCCGGTTAAAACGATCCTTGAGCATATCTCTGGCCAGCGCAACTGCCAGCTCCGCAGCCTCCTGGCGCAGGGCAAGACGAGCTTTTGCAATCTCATGCTCTGCGGTTTTCCCTGAATCTTCTTTGATCTTGGCAGCCATTTCTTCTGCTTGCGCAACGATGCGCTGCTTCTCCAGTTCAGCTTCTTCCCGGATATCGATCTTTATCTGTTCGATCTCTTCTTCAGCACGCGTCAGTTTGGCATCGTATTCAGCAAAGCGTTGCTCTGCGTTCTCCGCAGCTTCACGTGCTTTTTTAAGCTCATCTTCAATTCCCGCACGCCTGTTAGCCAGCGCATTTTTCAACGGCTTGGCGACAAAGTAAGCAAGACCACCAACCAGGATGGCAAAGTTCAACAACCGGTAGAGAAAATCTTTCAACAGCACGCCGCTGTCGGCGTGCTGTGCTCCGTCTGCTGCCGCAAACGCAACCCCTGCGCTCAGACCGAACAGACCCAGGCCAACCAGGCACGTAGCAGCATGCTTTTTTACTGCCTGCAAAGAAATCATTTAATCTTCCTCCCCAAAACCTTCCCGGCGATGGCAGCGGCAAGTTCCTGCGTCTCGTTTTTCAGGTTGCTCCGTGCTGCGTCTGCCTGCTTTGCGACCTGAGCCTTTATTAGATCAAGGTGCCCACTGGCTTCCATCCGTGCAGACCCAAGAATGGTTGCTTCGCGCTTCGCCGCATCTTTCCGCACAGAGTCAGCTGCCTGTCCGGCTTCTACTTTCGCCTCATACAGGCTTTTCTCGTAGCGCTCCATTTTTTCATTTATAGAGACTTCGAGATCACGGGCTTTTTGATGTTTGGCTTCAATCCCCTCCTGCCGTTGTGCCATCACACTGCGGAGCGGACGATACAGTAACACGTTAAGTATCACCATCAGTACCAGGAAGTTGGCAAACTGCACCAGGAAGGTCCAATCAATGCTTATCACGACGCTACCCCTCTTTTAATTTCGATACCTGAGATTTTTTAATTACAATTTGACCCACACGTAAGCCTTCAAACTCGTTCCAAACTACTCTGCAGATAGTCGCCTCAGTCTGCAGGTAGAACTCTACAAAAAAGCCCTGCAGCGCAGAGCAGGGCAGACTTAGCATAGGGCTCAGCTTAAAGTCAAGTTTTTACAGATACGAGCATATTTTAACCCGCACAACTGTGTGATATTTAATGTTTTTGCTTTTATTCAGCCCCAACTTCCCACTTCGGTGGCGGCAGGGCCAATGAGCGGATATTTGCCCCCACTCTGGGGGCCGATCCGCCCTGATTAAAAAGAATTTAACCAGGGTCTGATTTTGTACCTTTTTTGAAATTTTATACCAGATTGAGATAGTCGAGCAGGCGGTCGAGATCTTGCGCATCGCTGTACGCTATCTCTATCTTGCCTCCACGTCCCTGAGATGTGATTTTCACTTTGGCGCCAAGGTTTTTACGCAGAATATCCTCTAGCTTCCGCAACTCCGGGTTTGACTCTGCTGCGGGGCTTTTCTTCTCCACGCTGTGGTCAAAATTCTTTATTTTTTTGACCAGTCTTTCTGTTTCCCGCACAGACAGATTGTTATTAGCAATCCGGCTGGCAGCCTCCAGCAGCTCCTCCTCTTGTTCTAAAGCAAGCAGGGCACGTGCGTGCCCCATACTCAAGGTACTGGTTAACACCTGGGTACGGATTTTTTCCGGCAACCGCAGCAGACGTAAAGCATTTGTCACCGCTGACCGGCTCTTTCCAACTCGCTTTGCTACCTCTTCCTGGGATAGATCGAAGTGCTTTATAAGATAAGCGTAGGCTTCCGCTTCTTCGATAGGATTCAAATCTTCGCGCTGGATATTTTCAATCAGGGCGATCTCAAGCGCCCAGTCTTCGGAAACATCCTGAATGGTGACCGGAATTTCCTTCAAGCCTGCTTTTTGCGCTGCACGCCAGCGGCGTTCTCCGGCAATGATTTGATAGTAATTTTTTTCGCGCCGTACAACGAGGGGTTGAATCACTCCTTTTTGGCGGATCGATTCTACCAGCTCATCCATCTTTACCCCGTCAAAGTACTTGCGCGGCTGGTTTGCATGGGGTTTAAGCTCTTCAATCGGACAGAGGAAATATTGCCCCCTCCCTGCTTGTGCCGCAGAGTCCAGCAGGGCACCCATCCCTTTTCCCAGTGCAGGTCGTTTAGCCATTGGTTTCCTTCCTCTGAATTAACTCGCGCGCCAACTCCAGGTATGCCTTTGCTCCACTTGAACCGACATCGTACATCAGAACTGGCATCCCATAACTGGGTGATTCCGACAAGCGCACATTGCGGGGAATGACAGTATTAAATACCTGCTCCTTAAAATGGAGCCGCACTTCGTCACCAACCTGATGCGACAAGTTATTGCGCCGGTCGAACATGGTTAAAACAATGCCTTCCAGACTTAAACCCACGTTCAGCTGCTTCCGGATAAAACTGAGGGTCTGCGTCAGCCTGCTCAAGCCTTCCATCGCATAGTATTCACATTGGAGCGGTACTATCACACTTGAGGCTGCTACCAGTGAGTTTACTGTCAACAATCCCAGCGATGGTGGGCAATCTATTATTACATAGTCATAATTGTGTTTAATTTCATCAATTTTATTTTTCAGTTTTCTTTCTCTGTCATTCTCCCCTACCAGTTCTATTTCCGCCCCGATAAGATCGCTGTTTGCCGGGATAAGGGAGAGTCCGGGAAACTTCGTTTCAATTATGGCAGCCGCAGCACTCATCTCAGCGTGCATGAGAAGATCATAGATGGTGTACTCCGGTAAATTGACATCTATCCCTACCCCACTACAGGCATTTCCCTGTGGATCCATATCTACCAGCAGGGTCTTCTTCTCTGCCGCAACCAAAGACGCTGCCAGATTAACCGCTGTTGTAGTTTTTCCCACGCCACCCTTCTGGTTGGCTATGGCGATTACATCAGCCATATCAATCTCCATCTATTAACGCATAGTGTTTTTGATGCCCAACAACATTCACAACGCCGCACCATATCACACAGGATGCGGGCTACAACGTTTCTCTTTGCGGCTTCCTTTGGGGACGAGATTATTACACCTCTTTTTTACGCATAAATATGAGTTGACGTTGTGCGCCGGACGGCTTTAAATAGCACTCCTCTATCCGCTCCACCTCCATATTGGCGGCAGCTGCGGCGCTGTGCCCACCCTCCATCTCTTCGTGCCCCACTCGGCCCTTCATTGCTAGCAGCAGCCCCCCGGACTTCACATGCGGACTCCCAAACGCTATCAGCTCTGCTAATGGCGCCATCGCCCTTGCCGTAACAACGGCAAACCTTCTTTCCATCTCCAAATGGGCATCGAGTCTGGCGGTTATCGCATTGAAGCCCTGCAGATCAAGCAAGCGCTTGCAGTGCTTTTGAAAGTTTATTTTTTTCCTCACCTTGTCTACTGAGGTTACTTCCATATCCGGGCAACACAGCTTCAACGGAATGGCAGGCAAGCCGGCACCAGAGCCCATATCGAGCAAACTGGATTCTTGCATTATATATTGCAACGGTAACAGGGAATCCTGAATATGCTTTTCCCAGCATTCCGCCGGGTCAATGATCGCGGTGAGATTGATTCGGACATTCCACTTAAGAAGTTCACGCACATAGATGTCGCATTTCCAGATTATCTGTTCCGGGTCGGGAACGAGCCCTGTCAGCAGTTCCCTGATATAAGCTTTGCTGCGCTCCATTCAACGTCGCCCCTTCAGAAGCACAGCCAGCACCGCAACCGCTGCCGGGGTAACCCCTGATATTCTACCTGCCTGTCTTAAGTTTTCCGGTTGCACCGCGCTGAGCTTCTCCTTCACCTCAGCAGACAAACTCGCCACCTTGGAATAGTCAAAATCAGGAGGTATTTTTATTGCTTCTGTTTTTTTACTTCGTTGCACCTGTTCCAGCTGTCTGGCGATATAACCGGCGTATTTGATCTCCACTTCCAATTGTTGCAACACGTCGGGGTGGAGATTTTTTAAGCCATCCTCTATTTTAACCAACGTTTGAATATCGGTATCGGGACGCTTCAATAAGTCGGCCAGGTTATGGCCATTCTTCAATTCATCCATACCCATCTGGTGGAGAACATCCGTATCGCCAGGGCGCACGCGGCGGTTATGCAGGACCCGCTCCCCCTGCTCTTTAGCCTCCATTTTTTCCTGAAACAGACGCCAGCGTGCATCATTAACCAACCCCAGCTCCCTACCAACAGGGGTGAGGCGCTGATCCGCATTGTCTTCCCTTAAGAGCAATCTATACTCTGCTCTGGATGTAAACATCCGGTAGGGCTCTTTTGAACCCAGGGTTATGAGATCATCAATCAATACTCCGGTGTAGCCTGCGGCTCTACCCACAATCAGGGGGGCCTTATTTCTCAAATACTGTACGGCGTTAACTCCCGCCACCAGTCCCTGCGCTCCAGCTTCTTCATACCCTGAGGTGCCGTTTATCTGCCCGGCATGAAACAGCCCCTCAATGGCTTTGGTTTCGAGAGTATTCTTGAGTTGGATGGGGTCTACATAGTCGTATTCAATTGCATACCCCGGACGCATAATCTCTACGCGCTCAAGTCCCGGTATGGTGCGCAGAAACTTCAGTTGAATATCTGCCGGCAGTGAAGTGGATACTCCATTTGGATATACCTCTACCGTGTCCATCCCCTCTGGCTCCAAAAAAACATGATGGCTGTGTTTTTCCGGAAAACGGACAATCTTATCCTCTACGGAAGGGCAATATCGCACCCCAACCCCCTCTATAACCCCGCTGTACATTGGAGATCTGTCCAAACCACTGCGAATGATGGCATGCGTCGCTTCGTTGGTTTCGGTGATATAACAGCAAACCTGTGGACGTGTACAAGTCTTGTTCATAAATGAAAATGGGCGCGCAGGGTCATCTCCGGGCTGCCGCTGGGTTTTGGAGTAATCTATACTTCCGCTATGCAAGCGCGGTGGTGTCCCTGTTTTAAGTCGCCCCACTGCCAAACCATGCGCCCGCAACTGCTCAGACAGCCCTTCAGATGGGGGCTCGCCCCCTCTTCCACCGGGATAATTATTTAACCCTACATGGATGAGCCCGTGCATAAATGTACCAGTGGTCAAGATCACAGCATCCGCTCTGAACGAGATCCCTTCTTTTGTTTCTACTCCACATACGCGTCCCTGTTCTATGTTCAGCTTCTTAACCACTCCCTGCTTCAAATCCAGCAGGGGGTAGTTTTCCACCATATTTTTCATATAGCGTGAATATGCCATGCGGTCTGCTTGAGCCCTCAGAGCTCGTACTGCCGGACCTTTTTTGGTATTCAACGTTCGGAACTGAATCCCCGTAGCGTCAATAGCCAATCCCATTGCCCCTCCCAGGGCATCTATTTCCTTAACCAAATGACCTTTGGCCAACCCGCCTATAGCCGGATTGCAGGACATTTGCGCGACCGCGTCGAGATTCAAGTTTAACAACAAGGTCTTAGCGTTCATACGTGCTGCAGCCATGGCTGCCTCACATCCGGCATGACCTGCGCCTACCACTATTACATCATATTTTGTATCGTACATTGACATTCTTGTCGCCCATGTTTCACGTGAAACATTACTTTCCCACGCAAAATTTAGAGAAAATTTGGTTCAAAATATCTTCCGGCACCGTCTCACCAGTAATGCGTCCCAGCGAACTCATCGCTGCATAAATGTGACACGCAAGAAGCTCTCCTGGCAATTGTTCAGCCAGTCCTTGCTTAAGTGAAACAATATCATTTCTCACTTGACTGAAAATATCGAAGTGGCGCTTCTCGGTCAAAACGCTGGAATCAGATGTAGCAGGAACGCTGAATTCCCTTTCCACCTTTTCCTTCAGCACATCTATACCGAAACCCGTAAGTGCTGATATACACACAAATGGATGTTTGAGGCCGAAACATTCCGCATTGAAACCCTTATCGGTGAACTTATCTGCCTTGTTCACCACGACAATAACTGGAATATCAGAATCAAAAAATTCAGCAGCCGCACTCAATGAAACTTGCGGCAAACTTCCATCAACAACATAGAGGATAAGATCAACGCTACTCGCCTTATCTCTGGCGAACTGAACACCGGTCTGTTCAATAGCATCGCTGGAAGTACGTAAACCGGCCGTATCAACAAGCCTTATAGGCAAGTGGCCTAAAGTTATCTGCTCTTCAATAAAATCCCGGGTAGTCCCAGGAGTATCAGAGACAATAGCCCTATCATATCCCAGCAGATTATTTAGCAAAGAACTCTTGCCCACGTTTGGCTCGCCAAGAATAAGTACAGATAAACCTTCACGCAAAACTTTACCAGCATAAAAGGTGGAAAGAATAGAGTCCAGGGTGGAAAAAACAGTGTCAACTCTACTTATTAACGTATCTACATTAACAAAATCCACCTCTTCCTCAGGAAAATCTAAATATGCCTCAACTAAGGCCGCCATCTGCACCAGTTGTTCATGCAGCTCAGCAGCAATGGCAGAAATGCCCCCATTAAGATGTTGCATGGCAACTCTGGCCGAAGTAATGGAACCAGCATCAATCAGCTCAGCAATCGCTTCGGCTTCGGACAGATCAATACGTCCATGCATAAATGCACGGTAAGTAAATTCACCCGCCTCTGCCAGGCGACAGCCCATCTCCACAAAAAGTTCCAATATTTGGCGCACTACAAATGTATTAGAGTGACAGTGGATCTCCACCACATCTTCACACGTAAATGAAGCTGGGGCCTGCATATAAACAGCCATCACATGATCTATAGCAATACCATGCTTATTTTCAATAGTTCCATAAGTAAGAACGTGGCTCTGCAAGATTGACGGTGTGCGCGCTGGTGTAAAACAGCGCTCAAGACACTCAAGAGCCGTAGAACCTGATATCCGGATAATTGCTATAGCACCAACACCCACAGCGGTAGCTGGCGCCAGTATAGTATCGTCAGTGTTCAACATATGTAATCTCCATAAAAAAACCCCTCTACGCTAACATAGAAGGGTGTTTGAGATATAGTGGCTATGTCTATGTTTGGGTATATGGCTACAGAGTGCGCCTGCGCTGGTGTGTTTCTGCCCGAATCTGGTCAAGGCGCCATGATTCGGGCTGAGATAGGTGTGGGTGGCGCCTGAAGCTTGCCAATTAACCGTTAACTGAAACAGGTTTTCTATATATTAGATACTGCTGCAGAATGGTCAAAAGATTGTTTACCAGCCAGTACAAAACCAGACCACTCGGAAAATTAAGGAATATAAAGGTAAACACCACAGGCATGGCCAACATCATCTTTGCCTGCATGGGATCCATAGTGCTCGGTGTCATCTTCTGCTGAATAAACATCGTAACCCCCATAATTACTGGGGTTATATAATAGGGGTCTTTAACCGACAGATCTGTGAGCCACAGGGCAAAAGGAGCATGCCGAAGCTCAATTGTCCCAAGCAAAACTTTATATAAAGCGATGAAAACCGGGATCTGTACCAGCATCGGCAGGCAGCCCCCAAGAGGGTTTACCCGATGTTCTTTATACAGTTCCATCATATTGCGATTGAGGCCCTCTTTATCGCCGCGATATTTTTCGCGCAGCTTCTTCATTTCAGGCTGTAACGTTTGCATTGCCCGCATTGAAGTGTAACTTTTCTGGGTCAAAGGCCAGAATAGTAACTTAATAATTACAGTTAAGATGATTATTGCTATTCCATAATTATGCACAAATGTATAGAAAAACTTCAAACACACGTGCAACGGCTTGGACAAGAAGGCAAAAAAACCAAAATCAACAACCTCAGTCAAGTTTTTGCCGGCCGCGCTTAAGTAGTCAATATTCTTAGGGCCAAAATAAACCGCGAAATCCAGAGATTTCTTTGCTCCAGGAGCGATACTAAAAGCGGGCACATGTGCAGTATTGGAAATACGGTTTGCTTCACGTTCTAACGAAACTGTATCAAAAACATTATCTGTATTTACCAACGCAGATAAAAAATACTTATCGGTATATCCTGACCACGAAACATCGCCGCTATAAGTTTTTTTGCTGCTCTGAATCTCCTTAACCTCATCCTCATGGAGTTTCCCATCTACATATGAAGTAAAGCCAAGATAGTCAAAGCGATTTCCGGCCAGGGAATCATCCCAGTAGTTATTCAACTTTAGCTGTAATGCATCCGTATGGATTTCAGTACCAGTATTTTCAAACTCAAGATGCACGTTAACCAGATATGAGTCAGGTGTGAAGGTGAACACCTTCGACAACACAATCCCAGTGGGCAATGCGGTCGAGAGTACTACACTCTGTGTAGTAGCGGCATTTCGCTGACTATAAGTGTATATCTCATCGCCACTCAAGCCAAAACCACTCCCAGAAAAAACTCCGAGAGTGGAAATACCATGCTTCAGGTCCAACAACGCCACAGGGGGAGAATCTAAAGTGTTTTCCTGCAGATAATCCAGCAGTTCAATTGCGGACACGACCCCGCCGCGTAAATTAAACTGGATAGAGTACACCTCGTTGGAAAAGGCAACCAACTTATCCTCTGAACGCGTCTGAAACACACCACTGGACAATGCTGCTCTAGACACCGTGGCTCTACTCTGGTCTGGAGTTTGTACACTCTCTGTCTCAACTGAGCCCGCAGCAGCAAGATTCGCTGCTGCCACTGGCGTATTATCTCCTTTAATATCTTCATGCGGCGGAAATAATACGGTAAATCCTATCCAGACAAGCAACATCAGAAGCAGCGCTAAAATTGTGTTTTTATTTTCCATAACGAGACCTTATACTACTTTAAAGGGTCATATCCACCCTTGAACAAAGGGTTACATTTAAGAATACGTATACAAGTAAGCCAGACTCCTCTGCAGAGGCCATACTTTTCCAGAGCCTGGATACTATACTCGGAACATGTAGGGACAAAACGACAACAGGGGAGCATACAAGGTGAAAGGTATTTCCGATAGAAGCGGACAAGTGAAATTAAACATTTGCGCATCATTACTGGAACCCCAAAGTTTCCAACTTATCGAGTTCATACCTCAATGTACCCGAATCCATACCTGCAGGTAGCGGCTTCATACACACTACAATGTCGGTATGTGCCGGCAAATCTACATAGTGAGTGCGAAAATATTCTCTAATTATACGTTTATACCTATTACGCAAAAAAGCCCCACCGACTTTACGACTAACAACTAGTCCTAACCGAGTGGGGCCCTCTTTCTTCGCCAGAGAGTAGACATAAAAACTAGAAAAATTGAATTTTTTTCCTTGTTTAAAAACTGTCTTAAACTCGTGAGACCGCCGAATACGATGGTTCTTTGGCAAACTACAGGATTGCAATTACTTAACTGGGATCGTCGCTGCCAACCGGGCTCTTCCGCGTGCGCGCCTGTTTTTTATAACATTGCGCCCGCCGGGGGTTGACATCCTCTTCCTGAACCCATGAGTCCTTTTTCTACTTACCCTACTCGGTTGATATGTTCTCTTCATAACGTAATCTCCATATTTAACGGTTTAGCCATATACAAACCCGCAACATACACATTCTATTTACCCTGCACAAGCAAAAAAAAGTTCTGTTATATGGGCACTTGCTTCAGCACAGCCCTTAGTCCAATAAAACACCTTGCCAGTAGCCACCAGCTCTGATAAATTGTTGAAAACTTTAAAAACAAGGTAAGTACTTGATTTTTAAATAAAAAACAAAAACCCTCCTGTTGATAAATTGTTGAAATGAAAAAAATATCCGAAAATACAAACATATGGAATGAAATAAAAGCAGCTCTTGAAAAAGAGATATCTGCGCAGAATTTCAAAACCTGGATCCACCCTCTTACGTGTACAGAAGCAACTGCGGGATATATCAAACTCGAAGCAGCCAACCGCTTTGTAAAAAAATGGCTGGAATCCAATTATCTGTTAAAAATACAGCAAATAGCGCAAGAAATTGGCGAAACCGGCGTCACTGTTGAAATATCTATCGCCGACATAAACACCGTAATGCCGAAAAAAACAGCGCGGGACAAAAATAAACCAAAAAATGAGCCCATTGAGCTTAAACCAAAGCGGACGCGGCAAATCTCAAATATTAACACTGAATATAAATTTGAAAATTTTATTTCCGGCAACTCAAATCAATTTGCGGCGGCGGCGGCGATCGCCGTTGCCAATAATCCGGCAACCATCTACAACCCTCTTTTTATTTACGGTGGTGTCGGTCTTGGCAAAACCCATCTGCTCAATGCAATTGGAAATAAAATAAAAGAGACAGATGTAGATTCAGCCGTTTGTTACTACTCGTCGGAAAAATTTACCAACGAACTAATAAATGCAATCCGTTATGGCAAAATGGAAGAATTTAGAAATAAATTCCGCTCGATAGATGTTCTGTTAATCGACGATGTTCAATTTATCGCCGGCAAAGAAAGAACCCAGGAAGAATTTTTCCATACCTTCAACTCCCTGTACGATTCACATAAGCAGATAGTTGTTACCTCAGATAAATTCCCAAAAGAAATTCCAGGCCTTGAAGAACGTCTACGTTCTCGCTTCGAGTGGGGTCTTATAGCAGATATTCAGGCCCCAGATAAAGAAACTAAACAGGCCATTCTCGAAGCAAAAGCCGAAAAAAACAATATGGTGCTCCCGGAAGATGTTGCTGAATTCCTATCAAGCTCGGTCATCAGCAATATCCGCGAATTAGAAGGATATTTAGTACGCATTGGCGCATACGCGAGTTTGACTGCAACACCCATAACAATCGATATGGCGAAAGAGGTCCTGAAAGATATTATAGTTGAATACAGTCAGGAAATAACCGTTGAAGACATTCAGAAAAAGGTAACCAACTACTTTAATATCAAAATATCCGACATAAAATCAGCAAAACGCACTAAAAAATTTGTATATCCCCGCCAGATTGCCATGTATTTGTGTCGTCAACTCACACCGTGTTCATACCCTGAGATAGGCGAATACTTCGGCGGAAAAGACCATTCCACCGTTATCCATGCAATTAAAAAAATAGATGCCGAGCTAACCACCAATACCAGTTTGAAACAAAGTATAAAAAACATAAAGAATACCCTACTGCCAAGCTGAATTGGTAACAGGGCGACGCCATGTGCAAATACCCTTGATAACCTTGTGTGTAAAAAAAATAGCCCCAAACTGTAAACAATAAAGTTGGTTTATCCACAAAAGATAAAAATGTTCGAAACGAAAAAAACTAATTGGAATATAGATTTACCGACTTATCCACAATCCACAGTACCTATTACCTATTACTATCTTTTCTAAAAACATAATAAGCAGGGAGACTATCGGAATGCACATAGAGATAAACAAAGATCCCCTCACAAAGAATCTGCTCCTTATTCAATCTATTGTTGAAAAGAAAAAGACTCTCCCGATTCTGGCCAACGTTTTAATAGAAGCTGAACACGACTTTATCTACCTGACCGCAACTGATCTTGAAATCAGTATAAAAATCAAGCTAGAAGCAAACGTTATTGAAGCAGGAACCACCACACTTCCGGCTAAAAAATTGTATGAAATTACAAAAGAGATGCCGGAACAGCAAATTAAAATAGTTACCCAGCCCAACAACTGGATAACTATTCAAAGTGGAAAATCTGAATTCAATCTTGCGGCTATTGATGCAAGTGAATTTCCAGATATCAGAGAGGAAAAAGCCGAAATAGTAGCAATTTATAAAGCCAAAGAGCTGAAAAGTATTATCGACAAAACAATAAATTGTATTTCTAATGATGAAAAAAAATACAATCTCAATGGATTGTTTGTGCATACCGAGGATAAAATGATACATTACGTCGCTACTGACGGACATCGGTTGATAAGAATCAAAGATAACTTCCTGAATGAAAGTAAAAAACTGGAACAGGGATTCATCATTCCTAAAAAAGGTCTCTTGGAAATTAAAAAAATATGTGAAAACACCGACAGCGACCTAAACATGCGTGCTACTGATGGAAAAGTTATCCTGGATGTTGACTGTATCACCCTGTCAATACGGCTGATTGATGCCACTTTCCCTAACTACAGACGCGTCATACCAGAAAAATCGGAAATAAAAGCAAGTATAAATACCCAAAAATTTTTTGATTCTATAAAACGCGTATCTATTATATCTGATGAAAAAAATCGTACCGTTAATCTTTCTCTATCTGCAAACAATCTGGAAGTTTATTCTAAAACCGAATATGGAAACGCCACAGAGGGGATAGAAATTGAATATTCTCTTGAAGAAAGAAATTCTAAATTCAAGTCAAATTACCTTCTGGATATACTCAGCAATATTGATTGTGAAGATGTAGAACTGTTTTTAGGAGCGGGAGGAAAACCAAGCCTCATTCTGCCGCAACAAAACGATAATTATTGTGCTGTATTAATGCCTATAAGTGTGTGAAAGAGTAGAAATGAACCATACATACGATGCTAATAATATTAAAGTCCTAGAAGGACTGACCGCAGTTCGCAAACGTCCAGCCATGTATATAGGCTCAACCGGCAGCCAGGGTCTCCACCACCTCGTATATGAAGTTGTAGACAACTCTATAGATGAAGCGCTGGCAGGACATTGTAGTAAAATTATTATCAATATAAATGAAAATGGCTCTGTTACGGTAATTGACAACGGTAGGGGTATCCCTGTCGATCACCATAAATCAGAAAACAAATCTGCGGCAGAAGTGGTTATGACGGTGCTGCATGCGGGTGGGAAATTTGATAGTGATTCATACAAGGTATCTGGTGGGTTGCATGGTGTAGGTGTTTCAGTAGTCAATGCGCTTTCTTCCAGACTCGAACTTACTATTTGGCGTGGTGGGAAAAAATACCAGCAGGTGTATGAAAAAGGTAAACCACTTAGTCCGCTGCAAGAAGTTTCCGATACGGTTAATAGTGGTACTAAAATAACCTTCTGGCCCGACCCTGAAATTTTTGAAGAAACTGAATTTTCTTTTGAAATTTTAAGTACACGCCTGCGCGAACTGGCTTTCCTGAATGCGGGAATACAGATAGATATAAATGACTTTATAAATGATAAAAAGCATGAGTTTTTATATGAAGGTGGAATTTCCTCGTTCGTGGAATATTTAAATAGAGCTAAAACGCCTTTACACCCGCAAGTTATTTTTCTTTCCGGCGTCAAGGAAAACGTAGATATAGAGATAGCGTTTCAATATAGCGACAGCTATGATGAAAAACTTTTTTCCTTTGCCAATAATATAAACACCTATGAAGGTGGCACCCATCTTATAGGGTTCAAGACCGCTTTTACCCGCACCCTGAATAACTATGCAGCGGGCAATAATCTTCTGAAAAACGTCAAAACCAGTGTAACTGGTGATGATTTGCGTGAAGGTCTTACCGCCGTTATTTCGGTAAAAGTTCCCGACCCACAATTTGAAGGTCAGACAAAAACCAAACTGGGTAACTCTGAAATAAAAGGGTACGTAGAGATCTTGCTGAATGAAAAGCTGGGTATATTTATGGAAGAAAACCCAGCTGTAGCTAAAAAAATAGTAGAAAAAGGGATAGAAGCATCCCTGGCAAGGGAGGCCGCCAGAAAAGCTCGCGATCTCACGCGTAGAAAAGGTGCTCTTGATGGGCTATCACTCCCTGGAAAACTAGCCGACTGCCAGGAAAAAGACCCAGCGCTAAGCGAAATATATATAGTCGAGGGCGACAGTGCCGGCGGCAGTGCTAAACAAGGGCGTGATCGTTCTTTTCAGGCTATTTTGCCTCTCAAAGGTAAAATTCTGAACGTGGAGAAAGCCCGTTTTGACAAAATGCTCTCATCCAACGAGATCCGCACCCTCATCACCGCAATGGGGACCAGTATCGGCAAAGACGAGTTCAGTATAGAAAAAGCACGCTACCATCGCATAATAATAATGACTGACGCCGACGTCGATGGCTCCCATATCCGTACCTTGCTTCTGACATTTTTCTTCCGTCAGATGCCTGAGATAATTGAAAGAGGTTACCTGTATATTGCCCAACCACCACTGTTTAAAGTAAAGCGGGGGAAGCGGGAGACCTATATAAAGGATGAAGATACACTGCTGCAGTATCTACTCAATCTCGGGGTGGAAGCGCTGGAAATACATCTTACCAAGAGTGAAAAAAAGCTGCGGGGCAAACAGGCAATCCCGATTTTGAACACCATTGTAAGTTTTAACAATATGTTTGAAAAATTGGTTAATCGGGGCATAAAGCGTGAAATTTTAGAGATATTTGTTAAAAATAAATTACAGAATGGTTTTATAGAAACTGAAGACCTTACGGAACTGTTTGATACCCTGCGCCGCGTTGCCCCAGAAGCCAATTACACCCTGCACAAAAATCCTTCCAGGATACTTTATTCCATTGGCAGTATACGTGGCAGAATAGACCGTAAATTGCTGGAGCAATTTTCTCTGCAGGAGTACAAATACCTACTTCAATTGTATAAAAATATTGAATATCTCAAAGATGAACATATAGATTTTCTGCAGGATGGGAACATAATAAACCAGGCCGATGGCTTCCGGGAATTATTAGATTTTGTCCTCAATAGAGCCAAAAAAGGGCAGTATGTACAACGCTATAAAGGGCTGGGAGAGATGAATCCAGGTCAGTTGTGGGAAACAACCATGGACCCGGAAAAACGCACCCTGTTGCAGGTGAAAATTGAAGATGCGGTAGCCGCCGACGAAATATTTACCATTCTTATGGGTGATCAGGTGGAACCACGGCGTGAATTTATTGAGCGCAATGCCCTGAATGTTTCCAATTTGGATATTTAAGACCCTAAAAACGTAAAGCAAGGAACTTCCTGATGCTATCTCAACAAGATAAAACCAGTATTAATATAGAAAACGAAATGCGTAAATCCTATATGGATTACGCTATGAGTGTAATTATAGGGCGCGCCCTGCCCGACATCCGTGATGGCCTTAAACCTGTGCATCGGCGGGTGTTGTTCGCCATGCACGAATTAGGCAACGAATACAATAAGCCATACAAAAAATCAGCGCGTGTTGTAGGTGACGTAATTGGTAAATATCATCCCCACGGTGACTCCGCAGTCTACGACACCATTGTACGCATGGCGCAAGATTTTTCTATGCGTCATCCTCTGGTAGATGGCCAAGGTAATTTTGGCTCCGTCGATGGTGATTCTGCTGCAGCCATGCGCTATACCGAAGTGCGGATGTCAAAACTGGCGTTCGAATTACTCGCAGATTTGGATAAGGAAACAGTCGATTTTTCGCCAAACTATGATGAATCATTGCATGAACCGTCAGTTTTGCCGTGTAAGTACCCCAATCTTTTGGTCAACGGTTCTGAGGGAATAGCAGTAGGGATGGCGACGAAAATTCCCCCCCACAATCTTGGGGAGGTAATAGATGGATTGGTCGCGATCATAGATGATCCTTCTATTGGTTTCGAAGAGTTGGTTGAAAAAATACCTGGACCAGACTTTCCTACAGGCGCCTTTATCCTCGGCCACGATGAAATTCATGAAGCATATCGCACCGGCAGAGGAATTATTAAGCAGCGCGCCAAGGCTCTAGTGGAAATTGACAGTAGAACTGGTCGAGAAAGTATTATTATTAATGAAATTCCATACCAGGTAAATAAAGCCAAACTGATCGAAAAAATAGCTGATTTGGTCAAGGAAAAGAAGATAGAAGGAATCAGTGATTTACGCGATGAGTCTGACAGAGACGGAATGCGCATCGTTATTGAGTTGAAACGCGATACCTTCGCTGCGGTTATTCTGAATCAACTGTATAAAATGACCGTGTTACAGACATCTTTCGGAATAATTCTTCTCGCCATTGTAGAAGGGCAACCGAAGATACTGAATCTGCGCGAAATTCTGGATCACTTTATAGAACACCGTAAAACTATCGTTACGCGGCGCTGTGTGTTTGAGCTCAAAAAAGCAGAGGCGCGCGCCCATATCCTCGAGGGGCTAAAAAAGGCGCTGGAGAACCTGGACGAGATAATTCAGATAATTAAAGGTTCAGATGTTTCTGCTACAGCTAAAGTACGCTTGATAGAACGTTTCAGTTTTTCCGAAATTCAGGCGCAGGCTATCCTGGATATGCGCCTGCATCGACTTACTGGGTTGGAGCGGGAAAAAATAATAGCAGAATACAACGAAATACTGACCAGGATAGCACGTCTGAAAGAGATCCTCGGCAGTGACGTTGAAATTTTGAAGATTATCCGGACAGAACTGGTTGAAGTAAAAACTGGATTCGCGAATGAAAGACGCACCGAAATTATCCCCAGGACCAGGGATTTGTCGATAGAAGATCTTATTGTCGAAGAAGATATGGTGGTGACCGTAACCCACTCCGGCTATATAAAGCGCAATGCCGTTTCACTGTACCGCTCTCAGCGGCGCGGCGGAAAAGGGCGCTCTGGGATGAAGCCTAAAGAGGAAGATTTTGTTGAACATCTCTTTGTAGCCTCTACCCATTCATACATTATGATTTTTACCGATAGTGGCAAGGTGTATTGGCTCAAGGTTCATGAAGTGCCCCAAGGAGGACCTGCCGCGCGTGGGAAAGCTATAGTTAATATACTTCAACTGGAGCAGGGCGAACGGATAATGACCATCCTGCCGGTGAAAGAATTTGTAGAAAATAAGTATATAATCGCCTGCACCCGCAACGGGGTAGTGAAAAAGACCGAGTTGATGGCTTATTCAAATCCACGTCAAGGGGGTATTATTGCCATGACCATTGACGAGGGCGATGCACTGGTGGCGACGCGCATCACTGACGGCGAAATGGATATTCTCCTGGCCAGCGAACATGGAAAATCTATCCGGTTTCCCGAAACAGATGTACGCCCGATGGGACGCACCGCCCGCGGGGTACGCGGCATGCAGTTGGTTGGCGATGACCATATAATCGGTATGCAAGTGGTTACCGATGCGACTTCGGCGACGCTGGTTACAGTGACAGAGAGAGGCTATGGAAAGCGTACCTGTATTGATGAATACCGCCCGCAGTCCAGAGGTGGTAAAGGGGTGATAACTATAAAAACTTCGGCGCGCAATGGCTGTGTTGTAGATATCAAGCTGGTCAACGCTGACGAAGATCTTATGTTTATCACCGATAAGGGCAAAATATTGCGCACCAACGTTGCTGATCTGTCCATTATAGGGAGAAATACTCAGGGAGTACGCCTTATGGTGCTGGATAAGCAGGAACGCATAGGTGCTGTTGCCACCCTGGCTGAAAAAACTGAAGACGATTTTGTAGATGATGAACTGGATGATTCCGCAGAGTTGGGTGGCACAGAAGAACTGGACAACTCGGAAGAGTAGGGGATAACACAATAGGTGTCATTATGAAGATAGGGGTAGTTGGGGCAGGAAGCTGGGGCACTAGTCTGGCCAATGTTCTAGCAAAAAAAGGTTATACGGTAACGCTGTGGGCGCACGAAGCAGAGCTTGTGGGCTATATGCGCACGTACGGGGAAAATTATCAGTATTTACCGGGAATAAAACTGCATCGGAATTTATGCCCCAGCGCTGATTTAAAGGATGCCGTAAGCCGAGATGTGGTCGTATTAGTTCCCCCTTCGCAGCGGATGCGCGCGGTGCTTGAAAAAGCGGCCCCCGGTTTTAATCCTGAAGCGGTGGTAGTCTCTGCATCCAAGGGTATTGAAAACACAACCCTTGAATTGATGTCTGAAGTGATCGCCAAAACATTACAAGGGCGGCATGATAAAAAAAAGACTGCGTTTCTCTCCGGTCCTACCTTTGCACGCGAAATAGCGCTGGAGGTCCCTTCGGCGGCAGTTGTTGCTTCTGAGTGTGAAGATATAGCCACTATGGCGCGTGACCTGTTCAGCACCGACTACTTTCGTATCTACAGCAATGACGATGTAATAGGTACTGAAGTTGGCGGGGCACTGAAAAACATCATAGCCCTTGCTGCTGGAGTATGTGACGGCCTT
Organism: uncultured Desulfuromonas sp.; assembly: GCA_964444945.1. GTDB lineage: Bacteria > Desulfobacterota > Desulfuromonadia > Desulfuromonadales > Desulfuromonadaceae > JAIVHC01. The sequence continues at coordinate 11,643 of CAYUJC010000010.1, read as the reverse complement.
AAATACGGCAATAATACCCGTGCTGCCCTGATCACCCGCGGTCTTGCCGAGATGAAACGGATAGGCATTGCTCTGGGAGCCAAACCAGAGACCTTTGCCGGTCTGGCAGGAATGGGTGACCTGGTGCTTACCTGTACAGGGGAGCTGTCGCGTAACAGAACGGTTGGCATCGCGTTGGGTGAAGGACAAAAACTAGATGCCATTCTAGCGCACATGAAAATGGTTGCCGAAGGGGTGGAAACTGCGAGGTCGGCCTATCATCTGGCGCATAAGTTGGATGTTGATGTCCCGATAATAAACGAGATGTACGCCCTTCTGTACGAAAATAAGGATCCGCGCCGCGCCGTAGTTGAATTAATGCGCCGTACCCTGAAGGCGGAATACATTTAAGTGGAGGTTTGATTGAAGAGCTTTATTTATCCTGTAGTTGCTTTGCTGCTGCTGACCATAGTTCAAACCGGACATGCCACAAGCCCAGAAGGTATGCGCGTTGTTATAAATACCAATGTTGGCAGTATTGAACTTCAGTTAAATGAAGTCGATGCACCAGAATCGACGCGAAATTTTTTGGAGTATGTCGACAGTGGCTTTTATGCCGGCACCATATTCCACCGCGTAATAAAGGGGTTTATGCTCCAGGGTGGTGGATTCACGGAGAATATGCTTAAAAAACCAACCCAACCACCTATCGTTAATGAAGCTCACAATGGCTTGAAAAATCGCCGCGGCACTATCGCCATGGCCAGAACTAATCAGATTAATAGTGCTACAAGCCAGTTCTTTATAAATGTTGTTGATAATGCCTTTCTGGATCACCGCAATATCTCCGCATCCGGGTATGGATATGCTGTCTTTGGGACGGTGGTAAAGGGGATGGATGTGGTGGACGAAATTGCGGCCAGCGCAACAACAGTGAAAAAAAACATGCGCGATGTCCCGGTAAAACCCGTTATTATTAATTCCATCGAGCGCATATAGAGACGACCCAATCGATTTTACAGGGGGCATGCTATGTCTGAAAGGTTACGCATTCTTTCGTTGAATTTGAACGGATGCACAGATATAGCGTTTTTACATGCATATATTCGCGAGATATGCCCAGATATTGTCGCGCTGCAGAATACTGCACATATTTTTTCATTAATATCGGCGCCAAAACTTGCACAAGAAGCCAATGCCACCGGAGTAAACAGCGGCGCCAGCCACTCTATGGCTTTTATGAGCTGGAAGGTACCGCTGAAGCTGGTGCAGGAATACGATCTGGGGGCCGGCTCCAACTGCATGGTTGCAGATATTACGCTGGGAAAAGAACGTTTTTTGTTTTTCAACGTCCGCCTGCGGGGTAATTTTTTCCAGCGCCCGGGGCAGATAAAGAAACTGCTCAGTGCGGATCTGCTGGGGCGTTACGATATGCTGTTGCCGACCGTTGTTGCCGGTGATTTTTTCGACACCCTGTGGATTACCGGGCATCCTCAGTTTCAGAGCCGCCTCCAACGCATCTCTCCTATTTTTATGCGCGCCACATATCCCGCATGTTGTCCAGTCGTAAGTCGTGATCGCTTCTATACAATTGGTGGAATCCAGGTAGAACGGATAAAGATAGATAATAGCGCCCAGATACGCAAAAAGCTTTTGCACCTGCCGCTGGTTCTGGATATGCAGGTACATACGCGTGGGGCTGCTTTCCGGACGGAGGCAGATGCACACGACAAGTTGGAGCGGGCCCTTTCCGGTTCGTCAGTGTTTAAATGTAATTGATAATCCACCGCTGCCCTGTGGATAACTCTGTTAATTACATTGATAACTCTTTTAGTAAATCGTCTGAAACACCATAAGCCCGAGTGAAATAGTTACCCATGAAAAGGGAAAACAGGACTGCAGAGTGTCTGGTTCGACTCAAGGCAGAGTATCCGCAGGCGAAGTGCTCGTTAAATTACACGTGCGCATTTGAGCTTTTAATCGCGACGATTCTGTCGGCACAGACGACAGATGCCAGGGTTAATCTGGTTACACCGGAGCTGTTCCGGAAATATCCGCACCCGGCCGCCTACACCCCAGAGGAACAGGGGCGAATAGAAAACATTATCCGCTCCATCGGCTGCTATAAGACCAAAACCACGCGCATTATTGATACAGCAGCCAGGTTGATTTCAACCTACGGCGGTCAGGTCCCCGCCAGCATGGAGGAACTGTGCACCCTGCCGGGGGTTGGGCGCAAGACCGCCAATGTGGTTTTAAGTAATATATTTAATATCCCGGGCTTTGCTGTGGATACCCATGTTAAACGGGTAAGCTATCGCATCGGCCTGACCCATAAAACTGACCCCGCCGGGGTAGAACAGGACCTGTGCGCTCTTACTCCACCCGCGAGCTGGGGCGCGTTTTCACATCTTCTTATCTATCATGGCAGGGCTGTATGCAAGGCCCGCACCCCCCTGTGTGAGGCATGTGTATTATATGATATATGCATGCGCTGCCTGCAGCGGCCTTCTTAATTGAGGCGAAAGAAATCTGTGGCCTGGTTCTTTTTTGTATCTATTGAGTAGGTGCTGGGAGCCGTGCCCGGGGCGAACATCTCAATGTACATATCCTGGCTGTCCTCTGGAACCAAGAGACCACTTTTAGGATCTATAGGATGAAATTCCATCGTATCTGGGATATGAAAGTGGCGCGCCGGGAGGTCCTGGCAGGCCTTGAGCATGAAATCGACCCAAGCTGGCGCCGCTGCCTTTGATCCTGTCTCTTGCCATCCTAAAGGGCGTTGCTGATCATATCCTACCCACGAAACAGTCACCAGCTGGGGCACATAACCGACAAACCATGCATCATGCAGATTATCTGTTGTCCCTGTTTTTCCCGCGGCGGGGCGCTTCAGGGCTCTGGCGCGCCAGCCGGTGCCGTTTTGCACCACCGATTCAAGCATGTTTGTAATGAGACATGCGTTCTCTTCTGACATAACCCGTCTTTTTTCCGAGGCTATAATTTCCTGCCCCTGTCCGGGGCCGGTTAAAAAATCTGCCGGATCGGTAGATTTAAGCACCTTGCCATAGCGGTCATATATCTTATCTATATATGAGGGGGAAATCCTGATCCCCCCATTGGCAAATACCGAGTATGCAGTCGCCAGTTCCAACGGTGTCACGGTATTGGTGCCCAAGGCCATACTCAGATCCATATTAATATCTGATTCGATGCCGAGATTGTGCAGATAATTCGCCGCGTATCTGATCCCGATCTGTTTCAGCAGTTTTATCGAGATGACATTATAGGATTGAGCCAGAGCTTCACGCAGAGTTGTCGCACCATAAAATTTATTGCTGTAGTTGTCCGGTTTCCACTCCTGCTTTTCCCCATCCGCAGTGGTATTTTTGTAAATAAGGGGGGTGTCGACAATTATGGATGCCGGTGAATACCCTTTATCCAGCGCTGCTGCATACACAAGGGGCTTAATTGCAGAACCTGCCTGCCGCTGTGCCTGGGTAACCCGATTAAACTGGCTGGTTGAAAAATCGTACCCGCCAACCATAGCCCTGACCTGGCCACTATGGGGATCCATAACCAGCATCGCTCCTTGCGCTTCAGGATATTGGAAATAATCGGCCTTGAAGGGCTGGGTTTGTGCATCTTTTATCATGATGTCGATTCTGGATCCCAGCGCCAGGGTGGTTGTCTTCTGCGCTGGTTTATTAGCGGCAGAACTAGCGTATTGGGCGTATGGAATGATGCTGAATGGTTCGCACCACTTCATATCTGCGCGTGCTATCCGTCCAGTGTGATTCCCATATTGCACCAGTAGAGCGCCATTTTCATCGGTCCCCGTCAGGATTGCGGGGTAGATGTTTCCATTCTCGAGTTTTTCCGGAATGGAGCTGAATGCCTCATCCCACTGATCCGCGGGGATGACCTGCTCTGGTGGTCTCAGCCCTCTGCGCCGGGTGTGGGCCTGCAGATTTTTGCGGACCGCCTCCTGGGCATTCTGCTGCATATCCAGATTGATAGTGGTATGAATCTGGAGGCCGGCAGTGTAGAGCTTCTCCGCACCGAACTCCTGCTCCAGATAGCGCCGCACCTGTTCGGTGAAGTATCCTGTGCCAATGGTGGTATTATCCTTGCGCGGGTGGATAAACAGTTCTTCATTTTGCGCCTGCTCTTTTTCGGAGCTGTTTATAAATCCATTGGCAAGCATGCGCTCCAAAACGTACTGTTGCCTTTTGCGCGCGCCGGCAAAATTACTATAAGGTGAATAGCGGCTTGGTGCCTGGGGGAGACCGGCAAGTATTGAGCATTGCGCCAGAGACAGATTCTCTACATCTGTGGCAAAATAGTTTTCGGCTGCGGCTTGCACCCCGTAGGCGCCGTGGCCAAGATATATCTGGTTGAGATATAGATACAGAATTTCACGTTTGGAGAAATTTTGTTCAATACGCCAGGCAAGAATGGCTTCCTTGAATTTGCGGGAAAACTTCCGTTCCGGAGTGAGCAGGAGACTTTTTGCCACCTGTTGCGTTATGGTACTTCCACCCTGCACTATACCGCCGGCACGCACATTTTTAAGGGCAGCGCGCAAAATGGAAATAAAGTCCAGCCCTTCGTGTTCAAAAAAAGCTGCATCTTCGGCAGCGACAAAAGCCTGAATCAGTTTTTGTGGCATGCGGTTAACGGGGACAACAATGCGGCGTTCGCGGTAAAATTCGGCAATTCGATGCCCGTCAGAGCTGTAGACACGGGTGATCACCGCAGGGGTGTAGTCTTCAAGCTTATCCAGCTTCGGTAAACTATGGGATATGAAAAAGTATGCCCCGATAAGGGCGGAACACCCAAGGATTACCCCGGCCAAGGCGATGATGCCGATATAACGGAGTATTTTAACAAGCATATGAGTTTCTCAATATGTAGCAGATATCCCTCTAAAGCGCGGGGAATCTGTCCGGGTAAAAGCGTGCGTGCAGGATGGCTCAGCATGAGCCATCCTGCGCCATACATCAATATCTATATATGGCTGGAACAAGCCTGCACCGCGCAAGGATTAGATCCTGCACGTAGAGTTGAGTTGTGCCTACCGATATAAATTTAATAACGCCAGGTTTAATCCTGCTGGCATTTTTTACTTCTGCCCTGTCCGCTGTAACTGCAGTCGGCGGGGGGATGTTGTTTATCTCCGTTCTGACCCTTTTTTTACCCATTCATGTGGTTATTCCGGTGCATGCGGTCACCCAGCTGGCGAGTAACAGCAGTCGGGTGGCTTTTTCTCCAGCTGCTATAGTATGGCCTATAACCATTCCGTTCGTCACCGGGGTAATTCTGGGAATTCCAGGGGCAATCGGAGTATATCAGAAATTTCAGGGGCAGTTTTCCGCCCTGCCCCTGGGGATTTTTGTGTTGTTGATGGTATGGCTACCGCCGCAAAAGATATGGAAGCTTCTGCCGGGGAATAACCATAAAGGCGCTGGATTCAGTTCTGGCCATGGCCGTGGTGCGAAAGAGCAGGGTTATCGGAAAACCAGACTGCAAGGGCTCGGGTTTGGTGTGCTTGGTTTTATCCAGACATTTCTGACCCTGTTCGTTGGTGCGTCCGCCCCGGTAAATCTCCCTTTTTTACTCCGCCTTCAACTCACGCGTGATCAACTGGTGATTACCTCAGCTACCATGATGACGGCGGTCAGTATAATAAAGATTTTAATTTTTGTTGCCGCCGGGTTTGGTTTTGCCACCTACTCAGGGTTAATCTCCGGTTTGATTATCGCAATGCTGGGTGGGTCCTGGGCCGGCACCCGTCTACGCCATCGAGTGCCTGAACACACGTTTAAATGGATGCTTAAAATAATCTTGACCGTGCTCGCCCTCAGGCTTGTGATAAATTGACGATAACGTATCATACTATCTTTTGCGGTTCCCGATTTCCAGCATAAAAACACAACAGAAAGTAGCATATAAATAAAAAAAGTCGCTATATATCAAGGCGTTAACTCTAGTAACGATTCTGAAGGTATTCTTATCTACGCCAATCAAATGATGTAATCATTGATAAAAGCGAGTACTTGCGGAATGGCGCAGAAGTCCTTCACTTTGGTCTCAAAGGAGGGGGGACAGGAATGTCCCCCCTCCTTTTTCCAATTGAAGATATTGCGGCGCACCATGTTCCAGGTCACCCCATAGGAAAAGCCAATGGCGAGGATGAGGTCGAGATTGTAGAGCTGGAGGGTGCACTGAACTTCGCGCGTGCCCCTTCGATTTGAACTGTCAAGGAATCCTTGACAGTTGCCTCGGGGCTCAATTCGCCATCCTCAAAGATGTTCTTGGCGAGGGTGCGGTTGAGGTTCCAGGCGAGGGAGAGGCGGCGGTTTTCGTCCTCCTTGAGGCGCTGGAATTCCTTTATGAGGTACAGCTTGAATTCCGGGCTGAGCCAGGAGCCGAACTCGAAGGCGATGTCCCGGTGGGCGAAGGTGCCGCCGTAGCGGCCAGCCTTGGCAATGAGTCCGCGGGCGCCGGTGGCTTCCACCCATTTCTTGGCGGAGAGGTAGAAGCTGTTCCGTCCGGCCTCGTTTTTAATTCCCTCGAATTCGGGGGTTTTAAAATCCGCGTTGTTGAGCTGTTCCCAGACGCCGAGGAAGAGGACAGTGTCCTTGTTTTTGAGCCATTGCTCGATAAGAGCGGGGCCTCCGTCGAAGTTCCGCACCATGTTCGGTGAGGGAGATGAAGTCGTCGTCCTCATGGTGGATCACTGTGATCTCGGAGCCCCGGACGTTGATCTTGGCGTTGATGGGCTTCTTCAATCTGGAACTCCTTTTCTCGTTCGTTCTCCAACGGCAGTTGTCCGGGAATTCCAGACAACTGAATCTTCAGTCCGGTGGTTCATGATACATTCTGTCGATCGGCCCTTCATATTTCCAATCGTTGGAGAATTTTTCGAGCGCCTTGTCTGTCTTCGCAGCTTCTTTTTCGATGCTCTTCAACCCCTAGGCGATCTCAGTAATCGGCCGGGGGAGATATTGTAGTCATTTTTCATCAGCTCGGCATGATCGACGCTGCGGCTGAGTTTGTCCTCTTCCTGCCATCCAATGAGGGTATCGGCGATGCGTTGGATACTTTCATCCGGAATGAAGTTCTTGGGGTCGCCTTTTTCGAAGAGCTGGCTGGCGTTGGGTTTGGCCCGGTTGAAAAAGAGGACGATGCCCGGTTCAGCATCCATCACCTTGGCCACAATTATGCCGACTTCTGCCGGAGTGTAGACCCCACCTGCATCTGAACTATTCCACCGTCACCGATTTGGCCAGATTGCGTGGCTGATCCACGTCGGTCCCTTTGAGTACTGCAATGTGATATGCCAACAGCTGTACGGGAATGGTGGTTAAAAGTGGCATGAGGTCATCGTGGATGGTCGGCACCTTAAACAGGGCGTGTGAATTTTCCTTGAGGGAAGGTAAAATACTGTCTGTTATGGTTATAAGTTGGCCCCCTCTGGTTCTGACTTCCTCCATGTTGGAGACAATCTTCCCGAACACATGATTGTAGGGGGCTATACAGACCACCGGCATGTTTTCATCGATAAGGGCAATGGGGCCGTGCTTCATCTCCCCGGCCGGATACCCTTCCGCATGGATATAGGAGATCTCTTTTAGCTTCAGCGCACCCTCAAGGGCGATGGGAAATTGATTGCCGCGCCCGATGTAGAGGAAATCAGTGGTGTGGATGTACGCCCTGGCCTCCTCTTCGATCAGTGGATCGAGCTCCAGTGTTTCCTCCATTTTACGCGGCAGGGTCAGCAGTTCAGCGATCAGGGCTGACCTGGTCTGCCGGTCCACGCTGTCTCTGAGTTCACCGGCGTAGAGGGTGAACATAAACAGGGCAACAAGTTGGGTGGTGAAAGCCTTGGTCGAGGCAACGCCGATTTCCGGTCCGGCATGGGTGTAGATAACGCCGTCACTGTCTCTGGCGATGGAGGATTCGACCACATTGCAGATGGCCAGCGCCTTGCCCCCTTTTTCATGAGTTTCCCGCAGGGCGGCAAGGGTGTCGGCAGTTTCTCCACTCTGACTTATAACAATGGTCAGGGTTTTGTCGGTTACGAGGGGATTGCGATACCGAAATTCGCTCGCGATATCGACCTCCACCGGAATTCTGACATATTTTTCCAGTAGAGATTTGCCCACCAGGGCCGCATGCCAGGAGGTGCCGCAGGCGATAATATATATCCGCTCTACGCTTTTTATCACCTCAGGATCGAGCCCTGAATCGGCCAGTACAACGGAGCTTTTATTTTTGTTGATCCGTCCGGCGATGGTGTCGGCGATGGCGCGCGGTTGTTCGTGAATCTCCTTGAGCATAAAGTGACGATATCCACCTTTTTCCGCCATCAGCGGACTCCAGGTGATGGTTTTACTGCTTTTCTCTAGCTTGTTTCCGGCAAAATCGATAAATTCAAGCCCATTTCTGGTGCAGATTGCCATTTCGCCGTCCTGGAGGAATATCATCTCCCGGGTGTGGGAGAGCATCGCGGGTATATCTGAAGCGACAAAATTTTCACCCTCACCCTGCCCTACAACCAGGGGTGATCCGGACTTGGCCGCAATCATCTGCTCCGGGTATTTGTCTGAGATAACCACGATGGCAAAGGCGCCAGCCAGAATGTGGGTAGCTTCACGCACCGCATCAACAAAACTTGCCCCCTGCTTATGCCGCTCCTCAATCAGATGCGCAATGATTTCGCTGTCAGTCTCTGATTTGAAATTATGTCCGGCCTCCTGCAACTGCTGTTTCAGTTCCAGATGGTTTTCTATGATGCCGTTGTGGACGACGACAAAATTACCTGCGCGGTGGGGATGGGCGTTGTCGGTCGATGGTTTGCCGTGGGTGGCCCAGCGCGTGTGTCCTATCCCAAGATTGCCGCTTAAGGGGGTTTCTTTTAACTGTGTTTCCAGATTAACCAGCTTCCCTTTGGCTCTGGCGGTGTGCAGTTGCCCATTTTCACAGGTAGAGATGCCGGCGGAATCGTAGCCCCGATATTCCAGTTTTTTCAACCCGTCCAGGATGATATCTGCTGCGTTCTGCATTCCGATATATCCAACAATTCCACACATATATGTATACTCTCCGCAGTTTGAATGTCATCCCCCGAAAAAGACCCTGTGCTCAGATGAGGTGATGTTGGTGCCGGGCCGTGTTTTAACCTTTTTTCTTATTTCTCCAGCCAGGGATGATTTTTTGCTCCATGCGTGACAGAGCCAGAGAGTCCGGGGGGACATCCCTGGTTATGGTAGAACCTGCACCCACAAGGCTGTTGCGTCCTATAGTCACCGGCGCGATGAACTGGGTGTCGCTGCCGACAAAGACTTCGTCTTCGATGACAGTTCTGTACTTGTTTACACCGTCGTAGTTGCACGTGATGGTGCCACACCCAATATTAACATTTTTGCCCAGCTCGGCATCTCCTAAGTAGCTTAAGTGGCTAGCCTGGGAGCGCATCCCGATCTGTACTTTTTTTGTTTCAACAAAATTACCGATTTTATTAAACCCGTGCAAGTGGGTACCCGGGCGTAGATGCGCCATAGGGCCAACGGAGCACTGCTCCCCTATGGTTGAGTCTTCGATGGAGCTTGAAGCACGGATGTGACTGCGTGTGCCTATGCGACTATCGCTGATAACCGCACCAGTTTCTATAACGCAGTCGGTCTCGATGTAGGTAGTTCCGTGGAGATGAACCCCGGCCTGGAGATATGTATCCTCTTCGATCCGGACCGTGGCATCGATATAGGTGGTTTCCGGATCTTCCATACTTACTCCGGCGAGCATATGCTCCAGGTTGATGCGCCGGCGCATCAGGGTAGAGGCCGCGGCCAGTTGGGAGCGATCGTTCACCCCCATGCTCTCGTGAATATCATCGAGGGGGGCTGAACTTACCCGCAACCCCTGTTTGGCGGCGAGCTCTACAATATCGGTGATATAGTATTCCTGCTGGGCGTTGTTGTTGTCCAACTGGTCGAGCAGGGTTGCGACCTCTGGCGCCTGCAGGGCAAAAATCCCCGTATTGATTTCGCGGATCTTTTTTTGTTCTGCGCTGGCGTCTTTTTCCTCTACAATGGAGCAGATCTGCGCGCCATCTCTGACGATACGTCCGTAGCCGTGTGGTTGCTCTATCTCGGCGCTCAGAACAGATACTGTTGCCCCGCTGGTTCTGTGCACATGGAGGAGTTTCTCCAGGGTTTCGCGGCGCAGCAGTGGAACATCCGCACATAGCAGCAGCACCGTGCCGGAAAAACTCTCAAGTTCTTTCCAGGCAACTTGAACCGCATGCCCGGTACCGAGTTGTTCATGCTGGTGGACAAAATCTACGTGGGAGTCGCAAAATGAATCCTTGACTAAATTAGCTTCATGTCCGACAACCATCACCGTCTTGCTGCACCCAAGGGCGCGGGTAAGTTCGAGTGGATATGCCACCATAGGTCGTCCGGCGATGGGATGGAGTACCTTTGGGTGTTTGGATTTCATGCGGGTGCCCTTCCCCGCGGCAAGAATAATGGCTCCTAGGTCAGCGCTCTTCATTCGTAATCACCTGTAGTATATGTTAAAATTCACCTTCTAACGGAAATTAGAAGATCAGTCAAGCGGTACGGTCATAAGGATTATACAAGAATTATACAAGGGTTCGGTAACGATGAAAAGTGAACGGCAGCGCATCAGCACGCAACTCGATGAAATAGAACTTTTACTCAAAGAGGTGCGGATTAAATACGAGCAGTATTTTTCTGGTACTGAGAAGGTCGCACCCATCAAAACCAGGGATGAGCTGGAGCGCCAACTGCGGCTGTTGGGGCGCAGAAAAATTGTGCAGACCGATCTGCGCTACCGCTTACAAAATATCTCCAGCAGCTTTCACACTTACACCGGGATGTGGGAACGCGTTCAGCGCCAGATGGATGAGGGACGTTATGTCCGCCACACTAAAAAAAATGCGCTGCCGGCTGCCACACCCAAGGGTAACACTCGTGCACCTACACCTGCAGTTGCGGTTAATTCCGCGCAACTGTATCAGGATTATGTGCGGATGTGTAAAGAATGTAAAGTCCCGTCAGCTATTGATGGAATCAGTAGTATGGAGACATTTGTGCGCAATAAAGAAGAAGCAGTACAGCAGCGTTATGGCAACATCCAGTGCAGCTTTACCGTGGTCAGTGAAGATGGCAGACCCAGAATAAAAGTGAGGCTCAAGGGTTGAAGGATATGGATGCCGCCGGCATTGCTTCCGCCACGGTTGCGGGCGCCAGCGTGGATGTTGTGTTTGTAGCCTGTCATACCGGCAGCTTGCTGCAGGCGACCCCTCTGGCTGCAGCATCCCTGTGTGCGGAACTGCCTGCGGGCTGTCGCGCGCAGATTCTTAATCTCCCCCCCGACTTTTCCAGCGCTGCAGTGTGTGAAGCTATTCAGAGACTGGAGCCGCAGCTTATCAGTTTCAGTCTTTATGTGTGGAATCGTGCGGCGCTGGTGGAGCTGGCCCGTACCTTGAGACCCATAATGGGTGCGAGTGTGTTTGTGTGCGGCGGGCCGGAGGTCTCTTCCGCCTCCTGTGCAGGGACTGACTCCGGGATCTTCGCCGGGATCTTCGATGTAGTAATCCGCGGGAGCGGAGAAGCTCTGTTTCGCCAGGTG
>CAYUJC010000009.1:16935-46700 GCA_964444945.1 uncultured Desulfuromonas sp. | reverse complement strand
GACCGCCTCAGCGGTGACATCGACTGCCTTAATGTCAACAGCGCCGCCACCATCATCAAGGACGCCCACGGAGAGACGCGGGTGTACCTGCAGGCCAAGAGCCACCCCTTTGCCCTTGAGGAGAAGATGGACGCAAACCTCGACCTGTACCACGGCAAGGTTTTTCCCCTGTGGCGCAGTGAACCCAATGCGTTCAATTTCATGGCGCTGATCTGCTTTGACTACATCTATCGCACTCTGATACGCTCAAATATCACCCAGGTGATTGATCACGCCAACGAAATGTTCTTTTCATCGCGACAGCAACTTGATCTGCTGGTGGTTCTTGAATGTAACCCGAAACCAGAACACCAGACCTTCCGCGATGTAATTCACGGCTTTTACGGCGAACTGCTCGAAGCCTCCCCCGGGGTGCGCGACACCATCACAGTATTCTGTAACAATAGCAGCCTTATCAATCCCCCTGCGGGGGTGGGAGAAGATGACACCTTCGGGTATTCGTCGGTCGTCATCAGCTACCCCCGGCAGGTACACCATTCTGAGCTGGCAGAATTTTCTACCGATGACTTTGGTGGTCTGCCCATAAGTCGCCTCCGTTTTGGGGCTGAAAACCGGCTGTACTACTTCAACCTCCCCGTATTCTACGAGTTCGACCCGCGCACCACCAGGATGCCGCTCAAGGTTCATCGGGTCTATAAAAGCACTGAGTCTGGTGAGTGGGAAAATATCTCCACCAGCGCTAATTCCGCCCATCAGGGCAAGCCCTGTTAGTTTAGGAGATATGCACTATGAGTAAGAAACTCTGGGGAGGACGTTTTACCCAGCCTACAGATAAATTTGTCGAAGAATTCACCGCCTCCATCGGTTTTGAGCAGCGCCTGTACCCCTACGATATCCAGGGCTCCAAAGCACACGCGCAGATGCTGGCACGCCAAGGGATCATCACTTCGGCGGAAGCGGAGCAGATCTGCACCGGCCTGGATGAAATCCTGCTCGATATCGAGCAGGGACGGATCGAATTTTCCGTCGCCCTCGAAGATATCCACATGAATATAGAGGCTCGCCTTATCGAGCGCATCGGCAGTGTCGGAGGGAAACTTCACACCGGGCGCTCCAGGAATGACCAGGTCGCCGTGGATATCCGCCTCTATCTGCGCGCTGAACTCAACGCCATAATCGCCTATCTCGATGCCCTCAAAGACTCCCTGCTCAAACAGGCCGAGCAAAACCTGGATACCATTATGCCGGGGTATACCCATCTACAGACCGCGCAACCGATCCTGTTTGCCCATCATATGCTGGCCTATTATGAGATGTTCACCCGCGATACCGGCCGGATGCGCGACTGTCTGCAGCGGATGAATGTCATGCCCCTGGGCGCCGGGGCGCTGGCCGGCACCACGTTCCCCATCGATCGGGAATGGGTCGCACAGCAGCTCGGCTTTGACGGCGTAACCCGCAACAGCCTTGATTCGGTGTCAGACCGCGATTTTGCCATAGAATTCTGTGCCGGAGCGGCTACCATCATGATGCACCTCTCGCGCTTAAGTGAAGAGCTGGTCCTCTGGTCCAGTGCCGATTTCAACTTTATTGAACTCAGCGATTCGTTCTGCACCGGCAGCTCCATCATGCCGCAAAAGAAAAACCCGGATGTCCCGGAACTGGTACGGGGTAAAAGTGGGCGGGTCTATGGCAATCTGGTCAGTCTGCTGACCCTGATGAAGGCACTGCCGCTGGCTTACAACAAAGATATGCAGGAGGACAAGGAGCCGCTGTTTGACAGCATTGATACCGTAAAGGGGAGTCTGAAGATCTTCGCCGCCATGATTGCAGAGATGAGAATCAAGGCGGATAACATGCGGATCGCGGCCGCGCGCGGATTTTCCACCGCTACCGATATCGCCGACTACTGCGTGCGCAAAGGGTTGCCGTTTCGCCAGGCACATGAAGTGGTGGGTAAAACCGTGCGCTACTGTATCGAACAGGGGAAGGATATCCCGGAGCTGAGCCTGGAAGAGTTTCGCCAGTTCAGCGCTCTGATCGATGCGGATATTTATGATTTTGTCACCCTCGACGCTTCGGTAAATGCGCGCACTGCGACTGGTGGTACCGCACGCTGCGCCGTTGAACGTGAAATAGCCCTGGCCCGCCAGGCACAAACCAAGGGTTGAATCCATTATGCATCTCCCCTGCTTTCCAGCCAGAAATTGTAGCTTTCTTATCTGCGCCCTGCTCCTTGCCCTTGCCCTGAGCGGGTGCGGCAAGAAAGGGCCGGTCATGCCGCTGGAGGCGCGCCTGCCTGTGGCGCCAACCGATGTAACCCTGAGCCAGCGCGGTGAATCGTTGCTGCTCGGCTGGGATGTGCCGAAATTCAACCAGGATGGCTCGGAACTGACCAAGCTTAAGCGTTTTGATATCTACCGCATCGACTATGACCCCGCACGCGGCTGCCCCGAATGCCGCAACCCCACCCATCTACTGCAGCAGATCGATGCGGACTACTACCGCAGCACCAGCGGTGACAGCCGCCGCATCTACATGTGGGATCACTTTGTCCAGCCCGGCAGTGGCTACCGCTACCGCATCGTACCGGTAAATAACAAAGATCAGGCCGGCAACGCGGCCACCATCCACCGCCCCTGTTTTCCGGCGCCGCCCCCCCCTGAAAACCTGAGGGTGGAGACCGCTGATCGCCAGGTAACCCTGCAGTGGGATGCAGCCCCACAGCCCGAGAACTCCGGGCAGCCGGTGGTAATCGGGTACAATATCTACCGCTGCAATGCAGGGGAATATTTCGGGCCACGACCCCTGAATCGCGAACCGTTTAAACCCACACTCTATGTAGATATGAATCTGGACAATAACCACACCTACAGGTATACCGTGCGCACAGTGGCACAGCATGATGAGTTCGTGCTGGAGAGTGAGGCCGCTCCTGCGATTAGCGCCACTCCTGCAGCACCGTTTTAAACAACTACGCTCTTATCACAGCGTAAAATAAGGTATTTTGACAACTGCCCAGGGCTATGTTATCAAATTCACACGCTAGCTTATTGTGCACACTTCGAGCGGGACAAAAGCAACAGCAGCAGCGCCTACAGAGCTCAATCGCAGCACTGCAAAAGACCAATCTGAGGGTAGAACACATAATAACAAGAGGAGAATCCTATGTTTAAAGGCTCAATGGTCGCAATCGTAACCCCCATGAACAGCGATGGTAGTGTGGCTGAAGACAAGTTCCGCGAGCTGGTCGAGTTTCAGATCGAAAACGGTACCGACGCCATAATCCCCTGCGGCACCACCGGGGAATCCGCCACCCTCAACTACAAAGAGCACGATCTGGTGGTCAAAGCGTGTATTGAGCAGGTAAAAGGGCGGGTTCCGGTTATTGCCGGAACCGGATCCAACTCTACCGCCGAAGCCATTCAAATCAGCCGCCACGCCAAGGAGCTTGGGGCTGACGCCCTGCTGCTGGTGAGCCCTTACTATAATAAACCGTCACAAGAGGGGCTCTACCAGCACTATAAGGCAATAGCCGCGGCGGTAGCCCTGCCTCAGGTGCTCTACAATGTCCCTGGGCGCACCAGTATGAATATTCAGGCCGAAACCACCATCCGCCTCGCCGAGATAGACAACATTGTCGCCATCAAGGAGGCCTCGGGGGATGTGACCCAGGCTGGCACCATCATCAGCAGGGCCGGGGATAAGATCGCGGTTCTGGCCGGAGACGATTTTCTCACCCTGCCCCTGATGGCGGTGGGAGCCAAAGGGATCATCTCCGTTACCGCCAACATCATGCCACGCGCGGTGAAGGATATGGTTGAAGCGATCCAGCAGGGACGCTGGGACGATGCACGCAAGATGCATCTGCATATGCTCGATCTCCACAAAGCGATGTTTATCGACTCCAACCCGGTCCCGGTCAAGACCGCGCTGGAACTGATGGGCAAGGCCGATAAAACCGTGCGCCTGCCCCTGGCGGATTTGCAGCCTGCAACCCTGGAATGCCTCAAAGAGGTGCTGGGCCGGTATGGTCTGATCTGAAGGTCTGCTCTGGTGCGACCTGAACTTCCCTTCCGGTAATATTACAGCTGCCGCATCCGGGCACCCGCGAATGGGGCAACCCCGGAACGGCAACCATCCCGGAGCGTAGCCATCGCTATCAATCCCTCTAACTCCCAACCATCAAGAGAGAACTTATGCTTAATATTGCTGTAACCGGCGCCGCCGGGCGGATGGGCGCACGCTTGATCAACGCGGTACATGAAGCAGAGCAGATGCGCCTCAGTGGCGCTATCGAACGCAGCGGTAATCCCGCCTGCGGCCAGGATGCGGGTATATTATCCGGCTGTGGAGAGTTGGGTGTGCGGGTGGTGGACGATCTGCGCATCGGCTTAAAAGATGCGGATATCCTTATCGATTTCACCTTCCCGGAAGTTACCCTGGAGAACGCACGCGTATGTGCCGCTATGGGCAAGGGGCTGGTGATCGGCTCCACCGGCTTCACGCCATCGCAGCGCGAAGAATTAAAACAGATCGGGCAGAGCGGCGGCGGAATCGGCATCGTCCTCGCCCCCAACATGAGTGTGGGGGTCAACGCCTGTTTCAAACTGCTTAAAGAGGCTGCCACTATCCTGGGGCAAGACTTTGATGTTGAGATTGTCGAAATGCACCACAATCAGAAAAAAGATTCCCCTTCGGGGACAGCGGTGCGCATGGGGGAGATTGTTGCCGACGCCCTGGGGCGCGATTATAATCAGGTGGCAAACTTTCATCGTGAGGGGATGTGCGGAGCCCGCACCCACGCAGAGATCGGGATGCAGACCGTACGTGGCGGCGATATCGTCGGAGAGCACACCGTATATTTCATCGGCATGGGTGAGCGCATTGAGATCAGCCACCGGGCCATGAGCCGCGACATGTTCGCGCGTGGAGCTGTGCGGGCATGCGCGTGGCTGCAGGGGAAAGCTCCGGGGCTGTATGACATGCAGGATGTGCTGGAGCTGCGCTGACAAAATCAACGCAAAATCAACGCGACAGGCAGAAGTTGCCAGAAACTGGCCCAATACATAGATCTTTTATTTAAACCATACCGATTTTAACCTTAAGGGAGGCCAAAACCCCATGACCAAGCTCAATGACCACTACCTAAAGCTCAAAGCCGGATACCTGTTCCCCGAAATCACCCGGCGCATCAACGAATTTGTAGCGGCCAACCCAGGGCAGGAAGTAATCCGCCTTGGGATCGGGGATGTTACCCGCCCCCTGCCCCCTGCAGTGATCGAGGCGTTCCATGCTGGAGTGGACGATCTGGCCGGAACCAAAAATTTTCATGGTTATGGGCCAGAACAGGGATACGCCTGGCTGATAGATACCATCATCGAGAAAGCCTACAAACCTCTGGGGGTAGAGCTGGCCCGCAGCGAAGTATTTATCTCCGACGGCTCAAAATGTGACAGCGCCAACATCCTTGACATCTTTGCCCTGGACAACAAGGTCGCCATCGGTGATCCAGTGTACCCGGTATACAACGACACCAACGTCATGGTGGGGCGCACCGGCGAAGCGGACGCCAAGGGTTACTACGCCGGGATTGTGTACATGCCCTGCACCGAAGCGAACAACTTCATGCCGGAGTTCCCGCAAGAGCCTGTCGACATCATCTACCTGTGCTACCCCAACAACCCCACAGGCACCGTGGCGACCAGAGAGCAGCTGCAGGGCTGGGTCGACTATGCCCTTGAAAATGATGCAGTAATTCTGTTTGACGCAGCCTACGAGGCGTTCATCACCGAGCCGGGAATTCCCCACTCCATCTACGAAATAGAAGGCGCCAAACGCTGCGCCATCGAATTCCGCAGTTTCTCTAAGACTGCCGGTTTTACCGGGGTGCGCTGCGGCCTCACCGTAGTCCCGCAGGAACTGAAAGCCAGCAGCGAAAGTGGAGAAAAAATCGCCCTCAATCGGCTGTGGAACCGGCGTCAGTCAACGAAATTCAACGGGGTCTCCTATCCGGTGCAGCGTGCTGCCGCCGCAGTCTACTCCACTGCAGGCTGGGCGCAAGTGCAGGAGATCATCGACTACTACATGGAAAATGCGCGCATCATCCGCGAAGGTCTGGCCGAAGCGGGTATCACCTGCTATGGCGGGGTCAATGCCCCGTATATCTGGCTTAAGACCCCTGCGGGGCTGAGCAGCTGGGAGTTTTTTGACAAACTGCTGCAGGAATGTTTTGTGGTCGGCACCCCTGGCAGCGGCTTCGGCCCCAGCGGCGAGGGATATTTCCGCCTGAGTGCGTTCGGGGAGCGTTCCACCGTGGAGAAAGCGGTAGCCCGGATTCGGGCAACCTGGGGCAAGTAAACCGCAGACCCCATAAACTAAGTGCAGATAGGTACATAAAAGCTGAGGGCCGACCGTGATGCAGCGTTAACGGTCCGGTCGGCCCTCAGCCTATCCACTTAGCCTGACCTCCCCGAAAAGAAAGTCGAAGACAAGGTGTTTTGAATACACGGTGGTGTTCTTCTCAACCCTGAAGCGGAAGAGCGCAGAGAGCGCGTTGATGGTGCCGCAGCAAAATTCGACCTCAAGTGGAAGTGAGATTGACACCCCTGCGCCGGAGTAGTTTCCCATGATGGTTCTCCTTTTTATTCCCCTCGGAATCCTGTGTTTCATCCTTGCATACCAGTGCCTGCGCGCCGAGCATAAGGTCAAAGCCCTGTGGTGCGCCGCCCTCGGAGTTTTCTTCCTTTGTAGCGCCGCAGTTATGGGGTACGGTGTCTGTGTGCTGCTGCAGAACATCGAGCCAAAGAACTTTGACCGCGCCACCTCAGCTGCGACCCCCGCGTCGGTCTACACCGGCGCCAGGAGCTGAGGGTGCCCCTCCAGCGCTGGGTAAGCGCTAGTACGCAAATGCGCACAGGGGAAACGCGGATGCACCCTCACAAAAATACGCGCTTCAACGTGGCGGTGCGGCACCGGCGCGGGTATAGTCACACTCAATCAAGGCCTGTTGTGGCAGGCAGGTTTTGACCTTCATTCTTCCTACCTTGTACAGCAACGAAGCCGGATCGGATGCCTCCCCGATCCGGCTTCGTTGCGTTTTATCCTGCACCTGCGCGCACACCCCCGGCCGGAAAACGCCACCCCGCTTTTCTCACCGCACCGCCAAACGCCTTCATCTGCAATATATGCTGGGCATCAGGGGCAAGATTTACTATTATTACCAATTGGGCAACAGCAGTGCGCAGATATAGATTGGCACAAGCATCGCCACCGCCCCCCCTAAAACAGTTTCTATGGAACAAACTATGTATACAGAGTACTTCGGCTTAAGAGACCGCCCCTTCTCCATCGCACCAGATCCTGAATATCTGTACATGAGTGCGCGCCATCGCGAAGCGCTGGCGCACCTCATCTATGGGCTGCAGACCGATGGTGGCTTTGTCCTCCTCACGGGTGAAGTGGGTACCGGCAAAACCACTGTATGCCGATGCCTGCTCGAACAGGTTCCGGAAGGTGCCGAAATAGCCTTTGTCCTCAACCCGAAGGTTAACGCTGTCGAGCTGCTTGAAACCATCTGCGATGAGCTTGGCATCAATTACCCAGAGCAGACCGTGAGCATAAAAGTATTTGTGGATGCGATTAACCGCTTTTTGCTTGATACCCATGCCCGCGGGGGCAAAACCGTGTTAATCATCGATGAAGCGCAGAACTTATCCATCGATGTGCTGGAGCAGATCCGCCTGTTGACCAACCTTGAGACCAACAAAGAAAAGTTGTTGCAGGTGATCATGATCGGGCAGCCGGAACTGCGCGATATGCTCAAACGCCAGGACCTGCGCCAGCTGGAGCAACGGGTGACCGCGCGCTACCACCTCCAACCCCTGAATTCCACCGAGGCGCTGGCCTACATAAAACACCGCCTGAACATCGCGGGTGTCGATCGGCCCCTGTTTTCGCGGCGCGCCCTGCGCAAACTTTACACCTTGAGCGGTGGGGTCCCCCGCTTGATAAACCTGCTGTGCGATCGGGCCCTGTTAGGTGCCTATGTAACCAACCAGAACAGCGTAAGTCACAAGCTGGTACACACCACCGCAAAGGAGATCCTGGCCACCGACACCGGTGCACGCGTTTCGTTACGCGCCCTGGCGCGCGCGAGCGCCGCGCTGGTCATGGTCGGCGCCCTTATCGCGCTGGGGATAGTATTGCTGCCACTTCCAGATTCAGACTCCGAACCAAATCCGGCACCAGTGGCGCCGGCCCCGGCTGCAGGTGCTATCAACCTCTCTCCACCCGCCATTATTACCCCTGGCGCAGGGGACGTTGCGGCAGAAGCGGACACGCCCATCTGGTCTCCCGTTCTGTGGGATAACGCCACCCACAGCGCAGCGGCGCAGCAGCTCTTTCTGTTGTGGAGCCGGACATTCCCGGAAGAAATGCCGGATATAGACACTGCGGCAAATCAGGTCGGCCTCAGCAGTTTCGAACGGCGCGGCAGCCTCGCCACGCTGCGTGAGCTGAACCGCCCAGCTATTCTCACCCTGCAGGATGACGGCGGCAATACCCGCTACGCAACCCTGACTGGCCTGGATGCGACCTACGCCCTCCTGACGTTCGGAGATCACATTGTCCGCATCCCCGCCACTGAACTGGTTAAACACTGGCGCGGGGAGTTTACCCTGCTATGGCAGCCCCCTGCGGACTATTCAACTCCCGTATACCCCGGCCATCAGGGCGCAATGATACACTGGCTCGAACGCCAATTGGCTACAATCAACAACCGACAGCTCTCAACCACCGCCAACCCATCTCTGGGCGGATCCCTGGTAGATGAACTGCGACAGTTCCAGGCGTCCAGAGGTTTGACCCCGGACGGCATTCTCGGCCCGGTCACCCTGATTCACCTGAACAACCTGACCTCAAACACCCATCCGCGCCTGCAGCCTGACCCGGAGAACCAACACTGATGTCATATATCCTCGAAGCCCTTAAGAAGTCAGAAAAAAAACGCCAGGGAGAGCAAGGTAGTCTAGCCCATCTGGCCACCCAGGAACCTGCTGGGCATGAGCCACCACCTAAGCGACGCCCACTCTGGCCCCTGCTGCTGGGCATTGCTCTGGTTATAAACGCGGGGGTGCTCCTTTTTATCTTCTGGCCTTCGGCCCCGCAGCTGCCTCCTGATGTGCAAACATCCACGCTGCACCAAGGCGTTAAGGCTGAACTGACCACCGGCAGGGTTGCACCGGAGGCTGCTTCATTCACGAGTCCGGTTTCGCCACAACGAGCTGAGACACAGGAGGTGCGCCCACTTCAGGCGGAAGCTGCCCCCGAAGCAAGTCTTGCCGCAAAACCTGAACCCGCCCCTGCGCCAGCCAAAGAAGTGGCACAGCTACCTGCAGGGCCTGGCGCAGTTTCCCAACAACAGAAACAACCCCCCACCGGCACCGAGAGACAAGCAGCACAAACAGCACAAGCAGAGAGCCAGGAAACTTCAGAACCCCTGACAACCTCTACACCTGCAATGGAGCAGAGCACCGCGCCCGCTGCCCACTTAAACGAACTGGCGCTGAGTTTCCGTAGCCAACTGCCCGAAATGCACATGTCAGTACACGTCTACACTGGTTCACCCCATACCGGGCTGGTCAGGATAAATGAGAACATGCTGCGCCCCGGCGACTACCTTGACAACCGCCTGCTGTTAGAGGAGATAACCCCGGACGGAGCGGTGTTCAGCTACTTAGGGCAACGTTTTCTTCTGCCGCGCCGCCATTGAAAATAGTGCGGCCCCATTGCGGGGTGCGCTTCTGAACAAGAATATTGACCTCGATATCACAACCTGTTAGGGTCTGCGCCTATGGCTAGGTTTGCACACACATATACACAGCGATGGTGGCGCAGCTTTTCCCCAACGGGACGAGGCGCGCGCTGTATCCGTATATCCTAGCTCAGCACCATTTGTTTTCGCTAAGACGAACCAGCCGCGACCTGTAGAGGGATCGCGGCTTTTTTTGTATTTATTGTCCGGCTTTCAATCTTTACACCTAATTACAGCTCATAACAGACAGGGGACAGACGATGCGAATATTATCCGGCATTCAACCCTCCGGTTCCCTCCATTTGGGGAACTACTTCGGCATGATGAAGAAGATGATCGATTACCAGCAGGAAGGGGAATTGTTCTGCTTCATCGCCAACTACCACGCCATGACCAGCCTGGCAGACGGTAAAGCCCTGGCAAAAGGGACCCTCGAAGCCGCGGCAAACTTTCTCGCCCTCGGGCTGGATCCGGAAAAAAGTACCTTCTGGGTGCAATCCGATGTGCAGGAAGTGCAGGAGCTTACCTGGATTCTCTCCAACTTCACCCCTATGGGGCTACTGGAGCGCTGCCACAGCTACAAAGATAAGGTTACCCGGGGAATCGCCGCCAACCACGGTCTGTTTGCGTACCCGGTACTGATGGCTGCTGACATCCTGATGTTCAACAGCGACAAGGTGCCCGTAGGCAAGGACCAGAAACAGCATGTCGAGGTTACGCGCGATATCGCCATCAAGATCAACAACCACTACGGCGAGATTTTCACCCTGCCGGAGCCCGATATTGATGACGATGTAGCCACTGTTCCCGGCCTTGACGGGCAGAAGATGAGCAAGAGCTACGGCAACACCATCGACCTGTTTCTCCCCGAAAACCAGCTGCGCAAACAGATCATGCGCATCGTTACCGACACCACCCCGGTGGAAGATCCCAAGGACCCGGATAACTGCAACGTGTTTCAGATATATCGTTTGTTTTTAAATCAAGAGGAGCAGACCGCCCTGCGCGCCCGCTACGCCGCCGGAGGGCTGAGCTATG
Source organism: uncultured Desulfuromonas sp. (assembly GCA_964444945.1). Classification (GTDB taxonomy): domain Bacteria; phylum Desulfobacterota; class Desulfuromonadia; order Desulfuromonadales; family Desulfuromonadaceae; genus JAIVHC01. The sequence goes on along the minus strand of CAYUJC010000009.1, from coordinate 35,848 downwards.
GAGAGGTAAAGCAGGAGTTGTTCGAGACTGTGCGTACGTACTTCACCCCTTTTACCGAACGGCGCACCGCCATTCTGGAAGACAAAGAAACCCTGCACAAAACCCTGGAAATGGGGGCGCAGAAAGCACGCTACGCGGCAGCAAAAGTGATGCGCAAAGTGCGAAAAAAAGCGGGGCTTGCGTACTGAACCCCGCATGCCGGGAGGGCGAAAAATTTTTCGCCCCTACATTTGCGTACCGGCATGGTTGGTTTTAACCGGATTGGCGCATCGCAACGAACGGATAATTGAATCCACAATCAAGGGCAGACACGCGGGTCTGCCTCTACGGTTACAAACCCACCGCCGGTGCTGGTTTTACCCCCAACCGCCCCGCCTCTGGCGTAGATACTCTGTATAGACGTAAGAAAAGGAAGGCGGTGTGGGCCGCCGCCCACGTCATGTGGGTTCTGCGGTGAATATTGCAATAGAGGGGATAAATCCGCTATTTATGCATTCCCACGCGGGAGCGTGGGAACGAGATTGAAAGCGGGAGCGTGGGAACGAGGGTAATCGTTTCGCATACCGGAAGGGCGAAAAATTTTCGCCCCTATTCCGCCATTTTTTGCACGTGCGCGATGATGGAGTCTGCCACCTCATCCTGGGTGGCGGTGGGATTTTTGAGGGTGAGATCTGCATATTGGCGATATAACAGCAGGCGCTCCGCGTAGAGTTCTGCGAAACTCTGCTGCGGCGCACAGGCGATACCGCGGGTTTCAAAGTCATGAATGCGGCGACAGATTTCGGCGTAGGGAAGATCAAGAAACACAATGGTGGATATCTGTTGCAGGTGCTCCATGGCTTTTTGGCTGTACACCGCGCTGCCCCCGGTGGCGATAACGCTGTTTACCCCTTGCAGTTGGAGGATCTCCTCCTCTTCGAGATGGCGCAGAACCTTGTAGCCTTCTGTATCGAGAATCTGCTGCAGAGACTGCCCCTGCCGCGCCTGAATCAAAATGTCGGTATCCACAAAGGCAAAGGAGAGTTTTTTCGCCAACACCACTCCGACGGTACTCTTGCCCGCACCGGGCATGCCAATGAGGGTGATATTGCTGCCGGATGGCGGACCCGCCGCCCGCTTACTCATGCTCTCACTTTCCACTGACCTGCTGATACTTCACTTCACCAAACAGCTCGTCGAATATCTCTTCTACCGTCTCTATGCGCTCGGCTTTCCAGGCATTGGTACCGCAGAAAATCACGCCGGTTTCGCAATCCCCCCGCTGCGCCCGATCCAACGCATGGACAATACAAAAACGTTCACCGGTTTCGCGGTACGTACATTTTTTCAGGCACGCAGACGGACAACGGATCCCCCTGTCCACATCGTGTGCACGAACCTGGGCAATATTGCCCTTTAACGCGCGCCCCGGCAACCCCGCCGGGCTCATAATCAGGCCGATATCCTCCTTGCTGCAATCGAGGTAAGCCTGCTTGAACGCCGGGTCTGCATCACATTCTTCGGTGCACACAAAGCGGCTCGCCATCTGCACGCCATCTGCCCCTTGCGCCAAAGCAAATTCGACATCGGCGCGGTCCCAGATACCGCCAGCAGCAATCACCGGAATGTCTGCACCCCACTGTTCGCGAAAATACTCTTTTACCGCGCGCACCGTGGCATACTGATCGTACTGACCAGTGCCGATCTTTTCCAACTTCTCCCCCAGATGTCCCCCTGCAGTATCGGGATCTTCAACCACAACGGCATCGGGCAGGCGCTTATAGTTTTTGTGCCACTTGCGCGCAATAAGCTCTGCGGCTTTGCACGAAGATACAATGGGCACCAGGGCGACATCGGGATAATCCGCCGTAAGCTTGGGCAGGTTCATGGGCAGCCCCGCTCCGGAGACAATGATCTTGGCTCCCCCCTCACAGCTGGCGCGCACAATGTCATCGTAGTTACTCACCGCTACCATACAGTTGGTGCCGATTATACCATCCGGGGCGATCTCGTATGCTTTGCGTAACTCATCTTTAAGTGCCTGGGGATCGGCTTTAAAGAAATTTTTCCCGGAGTAGCGTGGGCTATTCAGAGCCAGACCCGCCGTTGCTATCAGGCCAACACCTCCACACAGGGCGACATTGCCCGCCAGCTTGGCTGCCGATATGCGCACTCCCATCCCTCCCTGGATGAGGGGATAAGGGATCTGGTATTTTCCTATGCTCAATGGCATCATAATTCGTATACCTCCTTGGGTATATGCGCAGCCGGTTTTTTTGCGGCGCTAGCTGAACGTTTCAGCTCCACCGGTGCCAGAGCCACTGCCATAACTGCACCATAACTGCATCATAGTGGCACCGCGGCGACGACATACATCCATTGTTACTAACAATAACGTGGGTAGTTACTGCTCAGGTTGACAATCCTTTTGACCATCGAATAGTAACAGATGATGTGTTATAGCCTATGTAATACTTATGTAAAACTTGGCCGTGCCAGAGCTGGACTGGCACGCTACAGTCCCGAATATTATTGACAATCTCATCCTGCACCGCACCGGAGCCCCTGATGAAATTCCAAAAACCGGCCTTAAACCCCTTGCTGGCATTTATTGCAATTCAATGTTGTTGGATTGCCGTTGTCGTTTTCTGGATCTACTGGTTCCTCGGCAGCCATCACAAGTTTCGCAGCGTAGCAGAGCAATATGGCCCTGAACTGCTTAATCCCAGCATTGACTGGATCATTCTGTTTGAAGGCATTCTGTTGCTCCTGGTAATTCTGGTGGGGGTGTATGTCATATTCCTCTACTGGAGGCGACAACTGGCCTTGAACCGCGAGCAGCGTTTTTTTATTTCCCAGGTTACCCACGAACTGAAATCGCCGGTAGCATCGCTGCAACTCCATCTCGAAACCATTGAGCGCCATCACCCGTCCGATGCGAAATTGGATGAGTTTATTGCCACCATGCTCAGCGACACCCGCCGCCTCGATGAACTGATATCCAAGATGCTCACTGCCAATCGCCTGGAACAGAGCAGGTGGCGTCTGGCCCTGCGGCCGTATCACTTGTCTGAGTTCGTGGAAAACTTTGTTATAACCTGGGGGAAACAACAGCATCAGGAAGATCTCAATCTCACCTGCGCTATTGAAGCCTCGATCTATGTACGCCTGGATCCGGAGATGTTCAGCATTGTGCTGCGTAATCTGCTGGAAAATGCGCTGAAATACTCCACCCCCCCGGCGCAAATCCATGTCAGTTTGCAGCGCGCCGGCAACTTCGCCCTCCTGCAGGTGCGGGACCAGGGCCGAGGAATACCTGCGGAGGAGCAACGTCGGGTTTTCCGCATGTTCTACCGTCGCCCTCAGGGGGAATACAATGTCAAGGGAACCGGATTGGGATTATTTATTGTCAAGGCTCTGGTCAAGCGCCATAAAGGTCGAGTCGATCTGGACAGTGCCGGGCGCGACCGGGGTTGCTGCGTCAGCATAAGGCTGCCGCTGCTGCAAACCCGTGAAGGTGAATAACCATGGTGCAAAAACGTATTCTATTAGTTGAAGATGAACAGCACATCGCCAAGGGGATAGTTTTTAACCTTGAGCATGAAAACTATGCTGTGGTGCATGTAGAGACCGCCAAAGCTGCCCTCGCGCACCTGCGGCAAAACCATTTCGACCTGGTGATTCTCGACCGCATGTTGCCCGACTCACCGGATGGCCTGGAGATATGTGCGCAGATCCGCGCGTTGGATGCACAGCTGCCGATCCTCATGCTCACCGCCATGGGACGCGAACAGGACAAAATAGACGGCCTTCAATATGGCGCTGACGACTACCTGACCAAACCGTTTAACCTCTCCGAACTGCTCCTGCGTGTAAGTGGCATGTTGCGCCGCGCCCAGTGGTATCGCGCCCGACCCACGGGGCAATTATTCCGTATCGGGGAATGGCATATCAATCTTGCCACCGGCGAGGCCTCGAACAGTACGACCGCCCTTATCCTTACCGAGCTTGAACTGCGCATGTTGCGCCTGTTTATCGAACATCAGGGAGAAATCCTGTCACGCTCTTTTTTGTTAAAAGCGGTGTGGGGGATGGCGCCGGACACCGAAACCCGCACCCTGGATAATTTCATTGTACGCCTGCGCAAATATTTTGAGCCTGACCCCACCCACCCCATCCATTTCATCACCATGCGTGGCAAGGGCTACCTCTTTCGCGGGTAAGCCTTACATAGTGGAAGGCGAAATCAGTTGCATAACCGCGCATCTCCCCTATAATTGGCCCTACAATTGACACAGTGTTCTATTTTGCTTTTGAATTCAGCGACAGGAGGTCTACTAAATGAAAGCCGTATTAATGGATGGATTTGGCGGCACTGAGGTGCTGTCCGTCGGCGAGATCGCCAAACCGAGCCCCAAGTCCGATGAAGTCCTGATAAAGGTGGCCGCTACGAGTATCAACCGACCAGACCTGGTACAGCGCGCCGGCAACTACCCCCCCCCAGCGGGTGATTCGGAGATTCTGGGGCTGGAGGTCGCCGGAGTTATTGAAGAGGTTGGGGCCGGGGTCGACGGCTGGAAGCCGGGCGCACGGGTCATGACGCTGGTGGGGGGAGGCGGCTATGCCGAATACGCCGTAGCCTACGCCAATCATCTCATGCCGATCCCGGAGAGTATGAGTTTTTCTGAAGCAGCCTGCGTGTGTGAGAGCTATATCACCGCATTTCTGAATGTGTTTATGCTAGGCGGGCTGCAGGATGGGCAGACCGCCATCTTCCACGGTGGTGGAGGTGGAGTCAATACCGCCGCCATTCAACTGGCTAAAGCACTGACCCCGAACGCCAAGCTGATTGTAACTGCGAGCCCCGGAAAACTGGAGCGAGTCAAACAGCTGGGGGCTGATCTGGTGATTGACTACACCAAAACACCTGACTTTGCCGACAGCGTCAAGGAATTTACCGGTAAAAAAGGGGTAGATGTGATTCTTGACCATGTCGGCGCCAAGTACCTGGCGCCGAATATGAAATCCCTGGGGTACAAGGGTAAGCTCATCATTATCGGCGTTATCAGCGGCATCAAGGCGGAACTGAACCTCGCGTTGATGATGGTCAAGCGCCAGCAGATCATCGGCTCGGTGCTGCGTTCACGCCCGGTGGAGGAAAAAGGGGAAATTGTTGCCGAATTCACCCGCCGTGCCCTGCCCAAGTTTGCCGATCGCAGCATTGTCCCAATAATTGAGCAGGAATTTGATATTGACGCGGTGGTTGATGCGCAGCAGATGATGGAAGATGACAAACATTTCGGTAAGATTGTGTTGAAAATCGCGGAGCTGTAAAACATAATCTGCGGCGGGATAAATACTGAAAATTTCAGGAAAAACACTTCCACGAAAACAAGAAAGCGGGCTGCTTGCAAACAGGCAGCCCGCTTTCTTTTTCAGCTTCTTCAGGGAATCCTCCAGGGCGCAAAGCATGCCACCTGCGCCCCTTCTGGGGTGTATTCCGTGGGCTCTCCAGCTCAGCGCTGCGCTCCCTGTAACAGCTCAGGCCCGAGTGCGTGGGGCAGAAGGACCCACATACTTCCGGGATATTTCATGGCACCGGCCTGCCAGCCCGCGCCATCGCCAACGCCCCAGAAAAAATCGGCGCGCACCCTCCCCTTGATCGCCCCCCCGGTATCTTGTGCCACCATAAGACGTTGCAGGGGTTTGTCGACGCGGGGCCAGCGCGTATCGATAAATACAGGGGCTCCCATGGGGACATAGCTGCGATCCACCGCCAGGCTGCGCTCCGGCGTCAGGGGAACCCCTTGTGCCCCCGGTGGGGTCACAGCGGTCATCGGTTGCGGGGTGAAAAACACGTAGCTGGGGTTTTCATTGAGCAGTTGATCAATCTTATCCGGATTCTGCCGCCCCCAGCGCGCAATATTCTGCATCGACATCTGATCGCGAGTCATTTCATTGCGTTCCAACAGCAGTTTACCGATGGACCGATATGGATGGCCGTTCTGATCCGCATAATTGAGCATAACTTGGCTGCCATCCGTCAGATTTACCCGCCCGGAGCCCTGAATGTGGAGAAAAAACAGCTCTACCGGATCCTGCACCCAGAACAAAGGGGCGGCGGCGATACGCTGCCGATCCGCCTCAATGGCGGCCCGGTCCCAGTAAGGCACCACTCGTCCATTTTCCACCCGCCCCCGCAGGCGATACTTGCCAAGTTCAGGATATACAGAGGCCAGATCAATGACCAGCATATCTGCGGGGCGCCCCAGAATGGGATAACGATAGTCTGCATCCGGCTCGCGGCTGGCGTCAAGATCCGGCACATAGTAGCCGGTTATAGTGCCCTGCGTGCTCCCGTCGGCATGCTGCAGCAACCACGGAGTAAAATAGTGCTGGAAAAAAGCTCTGACGGCGGCGTCATCCTGCTCCACCTCGGACGCAAGCGCACACACCTCAGCCCAACCTGGCTGGCGTTTGAGCACCGTACAACTCCGTTCGAAGGCCTCCATAGCTTCAGAAACCCTGTCGGTATCCCAACCGGGGATCTCCTCCCAGTCACTTTTGCACAGGGGGGGCAACTCTTCCACCACCAGTGGGGGTGGCGGCGGTGACACAACAGGTGGAGTTGGCGCACACGCGCCAAGGATCAGCAACAGTATTGCCGCAACCACTCCAGCGCTAAGGGAGATCCCGCCCTTTAAAACTTCAACTTTTCTGAGTCTTGTTGTTTTGTCCATATCCTCAATTCACCTCGTACGCGGGGTTCATCCCAACATAGCTACATCATATCCAGCGGATCAACATCGACCATAAGATTGACCCGCGTCGGCAACGATGCATTAAACTCTGGCAACCGCGCAAGCACCCGATGGAGGGGCATGCGGGTCGCGGCCTTCAGCAGAATCTGCACCCGATAGCGGTTGCGCAGGCGAAACAGTGGGCACGGAGCTGGCCCCAGAATTTCCACCTGCGCATGGGTGCGCAGCAACCGGCTCAACTGTTCCGCGCTCTGCTCCACCTCCACCCGATTCAACCCTGAGCAGATCATATTAACCAGATATCCGTAGGGAGGATAGCCGAGCAATTCACGCATAGGCAGCTCCTGCGCACAAAAGGCATGGTAATCGTGGTTGAGGGCACACTCCAGCACAGGATTTTCCGGGGTGCGGGTCTGCACCAGCACCCGTCCCGGCACAGATCCGCGTCCGGCGCGCCCTGCAACCTGAGCCAGGAGAGAAAAGCAGCGCTCCGCAGCCCGGAAGTCGGGAAAGTTCAGCGCCGCGTCTGCGTCAATCACCCCCACCAAAGTAACAGCGGAAAAGTCGTGCCCCTTGGCAACCATCTGGGTTCCTACCAGGATATCCACCTCGCGCCGCTCCATCTGCTCCACCAGGCGCTGCTGCGAACCCTTGGTACGGGTGGAATCCCGATCCATGCGGGCAATGACCGCCGCAGGAAAATACTCCCGCAGGGTGTGTTCCAGCTGTTCAGTACCAACCCCCTGGGGTTCGATGGTCGCCCCTCCGCACCCGGGGCAGACCTCATCCGGGGCTTGGGTGTAGTCACAGTAGTTGCATTTGAGCCGCGCCAGGCTGCGATACCAGGTCAAGGTGATATCACAGTTGGGGCAACGAAACGTGGCGCCGCAGTCACGGCAGATAAGATACGGCGAAAATCCGCGCCGGTTCAGGAGCAGCACCGCCTGCTCTGAGGCCTCCAGGGTCTGCTGCAGGGCGGTGCACATCTGTTCTCCCAGAACACAGGGCTCCTTTATCCCGCTTAAGTCAACAATTTCAACCGCAGGCATGGGGCGAGACAGGGCGCGGTGGGTGAGGCAAAGCAGAGTCATATGGCCGGCGCGGGCGCGTTCGAAACTGGTCAGAGCCGGGGTCGCACTCCCGAGCACCACCGGAATTTGCAGCATCTGCCCGCGCAGCAGCGCCAGATCCCGCGCGTTGTAGCGCAAGCCCTCCCCCTGCTTGTAGCTTTCGTCGTGTTCTTCATCAACCACCACGATGCCGAGGTTCTGCAGCGGCGCAAACACCGCAGAGCGCGCCCCGATCACGATCTCGATGCGGTTGTGGTTGATCTCGCGCCAGATATCGTGACGCTCCGCCACACTCATGCCGGAATGGAGAATCCCGATGCGCACCCCCTGGTGCTCAAAGCGGGCACGAAAACGTTTTACCAGTTGGGGCGTAAGGGCGATCTCCGGCACCAGCACCAGCGCCTGGCGCCGCTGAACCTGCACTACCTGCGCGATGGCATGCAGGTAGACCTCGGTCTTGCCGCTGCCGGTCACCCCATGGAGTAAAAAAGGGGCAAAAGTGGAGAGCGGCGCCGCGGCGGGGCAGATCGCCGCAACCGCCTGTTGCTGCTCGGGGGCGAGCACCGGGGGGGCATCGGGGCTGATATCCAGGCCGGTAAACGGATCGCGGCTGGAGGCACTCTGCGTGCGCGTAACCAGCCCCAGCTCCACCAGGCGCTTCAGCGGTGCGTGCGGATTGGGAAAGCGCACGCGGATCTCTTCCATTGCGGCCTCACCCTGGGAGGCGATAAAATCATACAGCGCCTGCTGGGTCGCTCCGCGCAACACCGCCTCTTTCCCGGTTGAGCGATAGCACACCAGCTGGATAGTTGGCGGCGCTTTTTGCTGGGTCAGCCCCGCGGGCAGAGCCGTTTTCATGGTCAGTCCCAGCGGATAAGCATAATAGGCGCTGACCCGCTGCAAAAACTCGACACTTGCACCATCGAGCGCTGCGACCTCCTCATCCAGACACGCGCTGATGGGCTTAAGTTTCCATGGTTCATCACCCAAAGGACGCAGCCGGACCACAACCCCAATGGCGCTGCGCCGCCCTAACGGCACCCGTACCCGCAGCCCGGGGTGGAGAACTTCCTCCAGCTGCGCCGGAACAATATAGCTCAAGAGCTGTGGCAACGGCGCAAATACAGCGACATCGGCGCACAGCTGCGGCGCAGTCGGGGCCGCTACCTGTTGCGCAGAACCGCGCGCATCGGTCACAGCCTGATTTCTCCCCGCTTGAAGTGGCGCTGCGGCAGGCGGACAACCACCCCGGACGGCCCCACGAGGCCGATCAGGGTAGAGATGGGGATGGCCCCATTCCTGGTGGCGGAGATATCCCTCACAGATCCGTTTTTGCTTCCGCCCAATCCCTGCAGGTTCTCCATTTGAATCTTCCTGTTTCGATAAATTTTTGTGCCCCCTGAACCCATAGCTTAACTCTGACCTCTGCACAGGATCTTCCTGCATCCGCAACAGAGCAGGCTCCTAGCCAGAACATTTAAAACCTAAGCTGTCCCAATTCCAGCATCAATTGCGCAAACCCGGCTCCATCCAGGCTCTGCGCGCCATCACACAGCGCCTGCGTCGGATCGTTATGCACCTCTACCATCAATCCTTGCGCCCCACTCACCACAGCGGCTTTCGCCATGACTGGCACCAGCTCCCGCCGCCCGGTGGCATGGCTGGGATCGACAATAATAGGGAGATGGCTCAGCTGCTGCACCAGGGGCACCACGGTGAGATCGAGGGTGTTACGGGTGGCGGTTTCAAAGGTGCGGATACCGCGCTCACACAACACAACCTGACTATTTCCCTCGGCTACTATATATTCCGCTGCTGCCAGAAATTCCTCAATGGTAGCGCTCATACCCCGTTTCAGCAGTACCGGGAATTTCAGTTTTCCAACCTCTTTGAGCAAATCAAAGTTCTGCATGTTGCGCGCCCCGATCTGGAGCAGGTCGGCATAGCGACACACGTCATCGAGTTGTCCGATGCGCATCACCTCGGTAACCACCGGCATCCCGACCTCATCCCCGGCCTGACGCAGCAGCCGCAGCCCTTCAACCCCAAGCCCCTGAAACGAGTGCGGCCCGGTGCGCGGCTTGAATGCACCCCCACGCAATATATGGGCACCTGCCTGCTTAACAATGCGGGCACTGGCGAACATCTGCGCTTCACTCTCAACGGAGCAGGGCCCGGCCATCATCACCACCGGCAGCTCCCCTCCGATCTCAACCTTACCCACCGTTACGATGGTAGAATCGGGGTGGAAATCGCGCGACACCAGCTTATACGGCTTGCTCACATGGATAATCTCCCGCACTCCGGCCAGATTGCGGATAGCGCTGTCATCTATGTAGCCCTGATTGCCGAGGACGCCGATAGCGGTGCGCTGACTGCCCGGAATAGGCTCAGGGCGCAAACCCATCATTTTGACGCGTTCGTTGACTGCATCGATTTGGGCAGCGGTAGCAGCATGGTCCATAACTATGAGCATCCAAGTTCTCCTTTGTGTCGCAAGATTTTATGGCGTTGGTTCAATTTCAGCATGGGTGATTTCAACACACACCGTAGAGCGATACTAACATAACCAAAGAGGGGAACAGCAGGGGAAATAAGAGGCGTACTCTAAGCATACGGCACAGCGCCAATGCGCATTGAATTCAGCACAGGCATGTGGTAGTTTCATCGCGTTTTTAGCTACCTCTACCGTAGCCGCCATGCTGCGAACACCTCGTGACCATCTAATACACGCATACCAATAGATGCATAATATACAAATGGAACCCCTCACCATGACCCAACGTGTTATCGAAATCAGCTCTCCAGTTTTTATGGAGCCCGCTGCTCTAGCTCAGTGTGATTCCCTGGACCGCCTGTTTGCGCACAAACGCCCGCTGGCGCTGGAGATTGGCTGTGGCACCGGTGATTTTATCGTGCAGCGGGCGCGCCAGTTTCCACACATCAACCATATCGCCATCGACATCTACAACAAAGGCTGCCTGAAAACCTGCAAACGCATCGAGCGCCACGATCTCGATAATGTGCGGGTTCTTCGCATCGAAGCACGCTATCTGCTGAGCCTGTTCAGCGCCACCGAAGCGCTGCGCGCAGTATACATAAACTGCCCCGACCCCTGGCCCAAGAAGCGCCACCGGCGCCGGCGCCTGGTCAACCACAGGCTTTTGCTGCAGCTGGCGCACTATCTCGAACCTGGCGGCACGCTCTACTTCGCCACCGATGTCGAAGATTACGCCTTTGAGGTCGCCATGACCTTAGAAGAGATGCCGGAGTTCATCAATCAGCTCAAAGCGCCCATTGCCTATCAGCTCGAGGGATATCCAATATCGCGCTACATGCGGCGCTTTAAGGAACAGAACCTGCCGATCCACTTTATCCAGCAACAGCGCGATCCCGCAATCAGACTGGAGCGTGCCCACATGCCAGCGCTGGAGCTGAGTTTCCGCTGCCGCCACCCAGAAGCACCCCATATTGATGAGGCACAGCTATGCAGCAATATCTGACCAGCCGGTATGCCGGAACAGGCGGCAGCATAAAACTCACCCCGGAGGATTTCTGTGTAGAGGAGATCCCCGCCTATCTCCCCGCGGGAGAGGGGGAGCATCTGTATCTGTGGGTAGAAAAACGCAACTGCAGCACCCTGCATCTGGTGCAGCTGCTGGCGGAGAAACTGCAGCTCAAACCCGCTGCAATCGGCTATGCCGGCCTCAAGGACAAACGCGCCACCACCCGGCAGTGGATTTCGGTGTCTGCCCCGTCCGAAATCGATGCAGAAACACTCTCTACATTAGATTTGGGTGCCGCCATAAAAATCCTCAGCGTCACACGCCATTCCAACAAGCTGCGCCTCGGCCACCTGCGCGGCAACAGGTTTAAACTCAACGTCCACTCCGTTGTCCCTGATGGGTTGGAACGGGCGCAAAACATTATCCATATTCTTGAGCACACAGGGGTGCCCAACTTGTTTGGTGCCCAGCGCTACGGGGTTCGCGCCAACAACCACATCATCGGGGACGCTATTCTCCGCGCAGATTTTGCCCGCGCAGTGCAGGAAATTATCGGCGCTCCGGCCACTATCAGCAACATCCATTGGCAAAAAGCGGCGCAGGCTTTCGCCGACGGCGATATTGACACCGCCATCACGGTGATGCCACGCCAGATGCGTGACGAACGGCGCCTGCTTCAAGCTCTGCGCGGTGGCGCCAGTGCCAAAAAAGCGGTGCTCAGCATGGGTAAAAAAATATTGCGCCTATACCTCAGCGCATACCAGGCACATATATTTGACCGCCAGGTGCAGATGCGCCTTGACTCACTTGACACCCTCTGGCCCGGGGATATCGCCTGCATCCACGCCAGCGGTGCGTGCTTTCGGGTAGAAAATCCAGCAGCGGAGCAAACACGGGCAGATGCGTTTGAGATCAGCCCCACCGGCTTGATGCCGGGAAAGAAGGCGATGCTCGCACACGGCCAGGCCGGGATGCTCGAAAGCGCCCTGCTGGAGAAAGAAGCGCTGCCCGTAGAAAATTACAGTGCCCTGAACGGCTTGCAGGTCAGCGCGGCGCGGCGCCCTCTGCGCGTGCGCGCCGAAGGGCTTACCTGCGGCATGGAAGATGATATTCTCACGCTCGAATTTTCCCTCCCCGCCGGCAGCTATGCTACCAGCCTGCTGCGCGAAATAGTAAAAGCGCAATGAGCACATTTACGAGTAAAACACCATCACAGCCAGCTCATGTGCACAGCTACATATCCCCCTATTTACCTGTGCTGATGTTCCGCACTACCGGGCTGCATGGGTTCCGTCATAACACTGAATGCAACGCAGATCTCTGTCAAAAGACAGGCTTCTGGATTCTTATGCAATAGTGCACAAAATTTATCCTATTCAGCTTGACAATTATAAAACATCATTTTATATTCCCTGAAAAGCATACTTTCAGCAGGGGAGCCGCGCGCCATGTGCGCCCCATAAATGCACCATGCCTGCGACGTACCTCCATCAGCTGGCAGCGAGTGCAATGAGAAGCGCGAAAAGGGAAAACTGGCCCCCACGTTGATACATATGTCGCAAAATCTATCACAGTCGTGGCCGTGTCGCGCTTCATTCACCGGCGTTTTGAGCCGGCCTTCGGCTTACATATTTTTTGCTAATACATAATACGTTTGTTGCACCTTGCATTTTATTGGTTTCTATCAGCCCCATTTGTCATAAACATCCAGCAGGCCAATGCCGGTAATACGCATATTGTACGGCCATGCACCGCGACAGGCGGCACCTATAACTTCGCTGTCTTACGAGAAGGACATCTCAATATGCCCGTAAAAAAACAAAAATCCGAGTACATTATTCAGGCTGTTTCCCACGCACTTGATCTACTCGAGCAGTTTCACGACGACATTGACGAACTAGGAGTAACAGAGCTGAGCAAGCGCCTGAAGCTGCACAAAAACAATGTGTTTCGCCTGCTGGCAACCCTGGAATCGCGAGGCTATATAGAACAGAATAAAGCCACGGAAAATTATCGCCTGGGCTTAAGGGCGCTTGAACTCGGGCAGACCTTTATCCACCAGATGGGGCTGCTGCGTCAGGCCAAGCTGGCACTGGAGCAGTTGGTTGAGGCATGCAATGAAACCGCTTATGTCGCCATTTTCAAGGAAAACCACGTAGTCTATCTGGATGTGGTAGAGACTGACATGACCGTGCGTGTTGTTTCCCGGGTTGGCTCCCGCCTGCCGGCCTACTGCACCGCTTCGGGCAAGGTTCATCTGGCGTATATGTCGGAGGAGGAGCTGGACAACTCCCTGCCGCGCACGTTCACCGCCTACACCGACAACACCATCACCACCCTGGACGCCCTCAAACAGGAGCTCAGGCAGGTGGCCGAGCAGGGATATGCCATTGACAACGAGGAGATGGACGCCGGAGTGCTCTGTGTGGCGGCACCCATCCGCGACTACACCCGGAGAATTGTCGGTGCCATAAGTCTTTCCGGCCCATCGATGCGTTTTACCGAGGCGCGGATAAATGAAGACCTCACCCCGCTGGTGATAGAAGCGGCCAACGCCCTCTCCACCAGGCTGGGCTACAATCTATAACGGAAAAAGCCGCCCTACCCTTTTTCCGCAGAAGCCCCAGCACGCAATTCTCTGGCCAGTTCCACTCGAAAGAACTGGTCAATTCTAGCTTTGAGCGCATCGAGATCAGCGGAGTTGTCAATGACATAGTCAGACAGCTCCGCTTTTTTATGTTGCGACATCTGCGCCGCAACCCGCGCCTGCGCCTGCGCCAGGGTGGAAGCATCCCGCTGCTGCAGGCGTTCAAGCTGGACCGCCGGATCCACCGTAATACACAACACCTTATCCACGCGCTTCTGCGCCCCAGCCTCAAACAGTAAAGGGGCTTCGTACACCACCAGGGGGTATTTATCCGCCGCACTGCGCAACTGTTGGCCGGACAACTCCGCAATCGCCGGGTGCATGACGGCTTCAAGCTGTTTGCGCGCCAGCGGGTCGGCGAAAACAAGCGCCCCCAGACGTTTTCGATCCAGGCTTTTATCCGCAGCGAGGATTTCAGCGCCAAACATCTGCACCAGACGGCCAAGCAGCTCCGACCCCGGCTTTACCACCTCACGCGCCACCTGATCGGCACTGATTACATGCGCGCCGTGCTGTGCCAACAACGCTGCGGCTGTGCTTTTGCCACTCGCTATCCCCCCTGTGACTCCCAGTATCACCCGACCCTCCTGCTTTTACATGGATGAATGTGCAGGCGCGCCTTGCTATCCTGCCGCGCGTGCCTGCGGTAACAGCATGGTATCTCCCGCATAACCTCCCAATAACAGAGGATTTATCTGCATACCCGTAGCCATACCTTTATTGACATTTCCGTGTTGAACATGCTAGCGTTTGCGCTTTGTGTACCAGACCAATAGGTTAAAGTACAAAGAAAACCGTCGCAAAAGTATTTGGCGCTGCGCCATCACCCCCCTGTGGGTCATCCCAGCGTTTGCTGCCATTAAATTTCTACCCGCCTAAGGGAGGTTAATTATGCACCACACTCGTTCTGCTGAACTGTTCAAACAAGCCAAACAGGTTATTCCCGGAGGGGTCAACAGCCCAGTGCGCGCATTCAAGTCTGTCGGGCGCGATCCGATCTTCATTGAAAGAGCGGCTGGCTCCAGAATTTACGATGCCGATGGAAACAGCTACATCGACTACGTCGGTTCCTGGGGGCCCATGATTCTGGGGCACAGCCACCCCAAGGTGGTCGAAGCCATCAAACAGGCCGCCCAAAACGGCTCATCGTTTGGTGCCCCTACCTCGTCAGAAGTTGAACTGGCACAGATGGTGTGTGATGCCTACGCCGCGATTGAAAAGGTGCGCATGGTCTCTTCCGGCACCGAAGCCACCATGAGTGCCATCCGCCTGGCGCGAGGTTGCACCGGACGCGATAAAATTCTGAAATTTGATGGTTGTTATCACGGCCACGGTGACTCGCTGCTGGTAAAGGCGGGCAGCGGTGCGGCCACCTTCGGCGTCCCCACCTCACCAGGCATACCCGCCGACTTTGCCAAACTCACCCTCACTGCCACCTATAACGATCTTGAAGAGGTTAAACAACTCCTTGCAGCCAACAAGGGTGAAATCGCCTGTATTATCCTCGAAGCGATCGCCGGCAATATGGGCCTGGTTCCGCCCGAACCAGGATTTCTTGAGGGGTTACGCGCTCTGTGCGACAAGGAAGGGATTATCCTGATTATTGATGAAGTGATGTCCGGCTTCCGCGTTGCCTACGGCGGCGCGGGGGAGCGCTTCAACGTCAAGGCTGATCTGGTATGTTTGGGCAAGATCATCGGTGGCGGCCTGCCCGTCGGCGCATTCGGCGGCAAGAAAGAGCTGATGGATCAACTTTCCCCTGAAGGGGGCATATATCAGGCCGGAACCCTGTCGGGCAATCCGCTGGCCATGCATGCCGGCCTTGCCACCCTCAAACTCCTGCAGGAAGAGGGGTTTTACGCACAGCTTGAAGAGAAGAGCGCCTATCTGGAAAAAGGGCTGCGCGCAGCGGCGGCCAATGCCTCAGTCTCTACCTGCGCTCAACGCGTTGGCGCCATGTTCTGCACCTATTTCTGCGCCGGTCCGGTCAAAAACTTTGCTGATGCAAGCCAGAGCGACACTGCAGCGTTTTCCCGCTACTTCTGCGCCATGCTCGACCAGGGGATCAACCTGGCTCCATCCCAGTTCGAAGCAGGATTCATGAGCATCGCGCACTCTACCGAAGATCTGGATAAAACCATCGATGCAGCACACAAGGCGTTTAAATCTATCTGATTTCTGGCTGTGATCTCTGGGCATATTTCTAGCCCTTCAATCCAAAAACCACACAAGAACCGCACGCGAGGCTAACCGTCCGTGCGGTTCTTGTGTTAAACTTCATCTGCGTAAAACACTTTTCAATCAATTCCTGCCAGCCAACTCCAGGGCAACCGTTATGCAGACCCTTAAAGACCCCATACTTGAGCAGGCCCTTGTAAGCCTTGCCCGCCTGACCAAAGCAGCTAACTACTATCCGGACGCCCATCCGTCTGTGACGCAGGCGGCGCGCACGTGCACGGAAAAATTCAACCTTGGTCTCAGAGCCAGTCAAGATGGATTTATCTCCATCATAGTCAAGCGCCAGGGCTTTATCCTGCAGGATACGTGGATCAACCCGGAAAACAAAATCCTGCCCCAACTGGCACAGCGTTTTTTTTCCCATAGAATTAAAGCTATAGCTGTTTTTCCAAACCTGTGCGAGCAGCATCTGTTGGCCCTTGCCCACTGCCTGGTACAGGAGCCGGAACAGCTCAGGGCTAAAGGTGGGGCGGCACAGGTCCTGGCGCAACAGCAGGCCAGCAGTATCCTGCTGAACGAAATAGACCTTGGCGCTATTGGCAGCTACAAGCACAACCTCGACGCCCACACCGCTGCGCACCATACCGGCACCTCTGCCGACGTTCCCGCTGAAACAGGCACCGATGGGCACTCAACAAAAAACCACCACCCCCTTGTCATCCTGCCGGAA
This sequence comes from uncultured Desulfuromonas sp., assembly GCA_964444945.1. GTDB lineage: Bacteria > Desulfobacterota > Desulfuromonadia > Desulfuromonadales > Desulfuromonadaceae > JAIVHC01. The sequence continues at coordinate 18,977 of CAYUJC010000009.1, read as the reverse complement.
CAAACCCTTACCGATATCCTGCGTACGGCCCAACAGCTCATGGATGGGGGACAGCCGGAGCAGCTGGCGGAATTTCAGGACTGCCTGGAAAAAATAAAACGCCACCTCTACTCCGCTATTACCGATGTGCAGCAGCATCCGGTTGCAATGCTGGCCCTGACCCACCTCGACCGCTGGATTAACATCGATGCAGGCGAATACAGCAGCGCGTGTCGGATGTGCCTGCAGGATCTAGATCAAAATATGCTCGTAACGCTGTTGCTGGAAAATGCCCGCAATAACCGTACCCAGCAGGATATAGCCCTGCGCCTCATAAAATTGCTCGATTCCAGCGTCAGCCACGGTGTATGGCAACATCTGGTGCGCGAATCCGACCCTAAAATGCGCAGATTTCTTGCGGGGTTAATGGAAGGGCTCGGCCCCGCTGCCGACCGGGTCATGCTCGCATATCTGAACGATTCACGCTGGTACATAGTGCGCAATGCCTTGAAAATTCTAGCCTCGCGCCGCAATCCGGTATACATACAAGCATTCGGCTCCCAGCTGTTGCACAAAGATGATCGGGTTGTACAGGAGGCACTGTCCGCTCTGGCCGGGATCAAGGATGAAAAAGCGGTGGATGAGTTACTGAGCTATCTCAACTCCCGCGCCTGCACCCTTCCGGACCTCGCGGTCTTTGCCCTTGGGGCACAGAAGAGCTCCCGGGCAGTAAAGACTTTGTGCCAGCTGGGGCTACGCCGGGATCCACTGCTGAAACACAAAAAAATAACCCTGAAGGTGATTGAAGCCCTCGGCGACATCGGTGATCCTGCGGCAAACAGCACCCTGCTAGCCATCATTGGAAAGAAGAAGGTGATCAAACGCGAGGAATATGGTGAATTGCGCCTGGTGGCGATAAACGCCCTCGGAAAAACCGCCACCCCGGCAGAGCAAAAGATTCTGCAACTCCTGACATCATCGCACGACAAGGCCATAGCTGCATATGCGCGGCAGGCGGCACGCGCCGGCAAGAAGGAGTGAATCCAGCATGAGCACATCCATCCAGGACTTTCTTCACAGTTTCAGTGCCTACTATCGCGGCCTGCGTCTTTATCCGTCCCAGCATCCGTCAAGCAGACAGCTGGCTGAGCGCTACTGGGAGACCCTGCAAAACCTGATCCTGCCACACCAAGCGGTGAAGGTGGGCATTATTGACGATACCCTCTTCATCAATGAAGAACTGTGCAGTTTTTCCAGCCCTGCAGCACTTAATCTTCTGGCGCTGTTGCGGGAGCTGGATTTAGAGGGATTTGAAATTCTGGGGGTCATTCAAAAACCGCAGGCCCTGAAATTTATTGAATTGCTGCATAAGGGGGCATTCAAAGATCAGGATTTCGAAACAACTCTGCACCAGCATGGCATTGACACCATCCGCGCCCTGCGCAACGGTGAAAAAGAGGGTGACTCTCCCTGCCGCAAGGTATACGCCGGTGCCATTCAGACCATGGCCGAAACCTGCGCCATGGTTGAAAGTGGGGGAACTCCTTCGAGCGCTAAACTTTTTGAAACCGCCGAAGATATCACCACCGAGCTCACCCGCGCCCCCTACGCCTTCATGGCGCTGACGATGATCAAGGACTATGACGATTACACCTTCAGCCATTCGGTCAATGTGGCGGTGTTTGCCATAGCCATCGGGCGGGCCTGCAATATGACCCACGCTCACCTGCAAATCCTCGGGGCGGGGAGTCTGATGCACGATCTGGGGAAGCTGCAGATCGACCCGGCTATAATTAAAAAACCCGGCCCCCTGAATCCACGGGAGTTTGAGACCATAAAAAAACACCCGGAACTCGGTGTCGAAATTGCGCGCCGCATGGATGACATCTGCCCGGAGATTATAGATATCATCCGCTGTCACCATCTCCACTATGACCGCAGCGGTTATCCACAGACCCTGCCCAGTACTAACGCAGCACCGCTTGTCGACATTACCACCGTAGCTGACAGCTACGACGCCATCACCACCTTACGTGCCTACCGGCGCCCCAGCTCTCCAGCTG
>CAYUJC010000009.1:0-16925 GCA_964444945.1 uncultured Desulfuromonas sp. | reverse complement strand
GTGGAGCTGTCGCCGTGCGCCTCCTGCAGCAGGTGGCCGGAACCCAGCTCAACCCGGAGTATGTCCAGGTCCTGAGCGACGTTCTGGGCCATTATCCGGTCGGAAGCCTGGTGCGCCTGGTCAATAATGAAATTGGTCTGATTGTGGACGCGGATATACACAATCCGCTCAGGGGTATCATCCGCATTCTACGCGACAGCGAAGGGAACATGCTGCAGACCCCGCCACTGCAGCAGCTGGAACCTGAAGACAAGCATATCGCCGGTGAGGTTGACCCGGTTCTGCACAATATCAACATAAGCGAGTGGTTCTGATTTTTACCTGACACCCCCGAATGACGCCGCCACAGTTGAGCCCTACCCCAAACGCCCAAGCATGCGGATCGCGCTCAACCTGACCGCTGGATCAGGGTGTGTCGCCGCGCGTATCCCCGTATCCAGAGCGCTGCTGTCGCCTAGCTCTCCTAACGTATCCAGACAGGCACACACCAGCTCCTCCACTGTGGATGCGCACATGGCTTGCAGATAGGGAACCAGGCGCTTATCTTCAAACCTGGCCAGCGCCCGCGCCGCATGCACAGCTACCGCCGGAGCTGAATCCTTCAGACAACGCACCAATGCCGAGAGGGCACTTTTCTCGCGCCGCACTCCGGCCATCTGCACCGCCACCGCCCTCACATCCACATCCTGATCCTGCAGGCACTCCAGCAGCAGAGCTCCTGCTTCCGGAGCTGGTAAGTGCCCCAGCGTATAGACTGCGGCGATACGCTGACGCCGATCTGTGCTCTGCAGTGCTGCACGCAGCGCCGACATATCTGCACATGCCTCCAGGTGACCCAGAGCCTGACTGGCAGCCCGGCACACTTCCGGATCCTCATCCTGCAGGGCCCGGATAATTACTTGACGGCGCTTATCCTGCACAATAGCCTCCTTGCGTTCTATTCACTCCTGACATCCATCCCTTTATCCAGCTCAATAATCTTGATGAGATTGGTGGAGCCCGGCTGCCACAATGGGGTACCCGCCGTGACTACGATGCAATCGCTGAGGCTGGCCAGTCGGGTGCGTAAACACCAGCGTCGGGCGGTAACAAACAACGCATCACTGCTGTCGAGGGCCATAACCTCCACCGGCTTCACCCCTCGGATGAGATTCAACTGGCGGCACACCGTCGCATCGGGACTCATCGCCACCACGACACAGTCAGGGCGATATCGGGCCACACAGCGAGCGGTAAACCCAGACCAGGTATAGGCTACAATCGCTGCAGCATGCAAATCTCTGACGATCCAGCTGCAGGCACGTCCAATGGCGCGGGCCACCATGATTTCATCCGCCACATCCAGCGTCTCCATATCCAGAGTGGTATGCACATGTGGCTCTGTCGCTCTGGCGATGCGGTCCAGCATCTGAGTTGATTCCACCGGATATGCCCCCGATGCCGATTCATCCGAAAGCATCAGCGCATCGGTGCCATCATAGATGGCGTTGGCAACATCGGTAGCCTCGGCCCTGGTCGGCCTGGGGCTGGCCACCATACTTGAGAGCATCTGGGTTGCGGTAATCGTAAACTTACCCTGCAGGCGTGCCCGCTGAAGCAGATCCTTTTGAATTACCGGCACCGTTTCGAGCGGCACCTCCACACCCAGATCACCGCGCGCGATCATCACCCCGTCAACCCGGGCAAGAATAGCATCGAAACCCTCTATCGCCTGGGGTTTCTCGATCTTGGCCACCAGCTTCGGCGTATAAGAAGCGGCGCCGAGCATGGTACAAATTTCATCCAGATCTGCGGCGCTGCGCACAAATGACAACGCCACTACATCGACACCCTGCTCCAGTCCAAACCGCAAATCTTCGCGATCTTTAGCGGTAAAGGCGGGGATACTTAAATCACTACAAGGCAGGTTCACCCCTTTGCGCCGGTAGGCAATGCCGCCATTGATAACCCGGCACTCGACCTCAACACCACCTATCTTCTCCACGCGCAGCTCCATCAGGCCATCCGCCAGCATAACCGCCGCCCCCACACTCACATCAATGTGCAAGCGTGGATAATCCACCGGAAGCGCCCCTTCCACCTCCTGGTCAGAGGCTGCCAGAATCACCAGATCGTCGGGGTTGAGGCGAATCCCCTCTTCTGGCAGCATCCCCAGACGTATTTTGGGGCCACACAAATCCTGCAAGATAGCTATCGGTTCCTTAAGACGTTTGGCCACCGCACGGATATCCTGAATAAGCTTGCGGTGCGATTCATGATCACCGTGAGAAAAGTTCAGGCGCGCCACATTCATTCCCGCGCGCACCAGCGCTTCGAGCGTTTCGACAGATGCCGATGCCGGCCCGATGGTACACACTATTTTAGTTGCTCGCATAACCATATTCAGAAGCTCCTTAACTGGGGGAAACCAGAACGAAATCCAAGAACTCTGGTGGGATCAAAACCTGGCGCTACTCCCACTGCTGCATGGCATATAGGTCTGGATTTGTTCGATGCCTTGCACAAAAAAAGCCCCTGCAATAACAAGGGCTTCCTTTTACATGTGACCTTATGACTCCAAGGTTAATCTAGAAGGGTATCTCGTCATCAGGATTAAATGATGGCTCCTGCGGGGCGGCCGGACTCTGTGCCTGCTGGGTCGGTGCGCTATGCTCGTTCTGTGCGTAGGAATCCTGGCGGGAATAATCATCGCGACTGTTATCATTGCGCGCGGAGCTCTGCCCTGATCCGGACCCGCTGTCTTCACCTGCACGCCCCAGCATCTGCATGGTATCGGCGACAATTTCCGTGGTGTAGCGTTCAATGCCATCACGCCCCTGCCATTTACGCGTGGTGAGCTTCCCTTCGATATACACCTGCTTACCTTTATGCAGATATTTGCCACATATCTCAGCCAGCTGGCGCCAGGCGACAATGTTGTGCCATTCGGTTTTTTCCTGGCGATTCCCATCACGATCCTTGAAATTCTCGCTGGTAGCCAGGGAAAAACTAACCACTGCCGTCCCAGCTGGAGTATAACGCAACTCGGGATCTTTCCCTAAATTTCCTATTAAAATCACCTTATTGACTGCCACTTCCACCTCCAAAACCTGACTTTGAGTATTACGCAAAACATCGAAATATGTCCATCCGTAAGGTGCGAGGATAACACACCAGATTGCATGTTCATATGAATTATATACAAGCCCAGCTTACCTGCTAGCGCTACAGCTCTGAACCTGCGCAGCGAGGAGAAGGGGCTGACACCCTGCCGCTGCACTGCCGATAAGACGCCTGCCACATCTTATGGCACCATGAGTCTTAGCAGCTTTAAAGCATGCTTAATCCTGATAAACAGCGCACAGAATAATGACTTGCCGTTGCTCATTCAGAACCAGACTGACCTCCTGTCCAACCTTAAAAGCATTGATAGTCGCATAGGGCCGTTCCGGGGTCATAAATTTCACATGCGGAGCAAAGGCAAAATACCGGTCATGCAGAATTATGCCATCCTTATCGATTCTATCTATATTTCCAGTAAGATCAAAGCGCTCTGGATAATGGGTAACTACGACACCCTCAGGAGTATAAAGAATTTCAGCCGCCACATAGGTTGAACCGCCAGCAAACAAAGTGGCTAGCACAATCCAGCCCATAAAACCTAAACAGACATTTTTTTTAAATATAGCCAGCACTATGTCCTCCTGTGTTGGTGTTCATTTTATTTTTCAGTTTCGCGGAAAATTAAAATTCTCGCCAAAAAGTACTGCCTATACGGGCGCTGCGCTCTCTGATCATTTCAATACTTCCAGAGGTTGAGCTCGAGTACTTAACCTCCTCATTGTTTTTATCCCGCAGAATGGCAGGTGGTTGCAGCTGACCTTTGCGCTGAATTCCCGATGGCGCAACATTTATAGTTTCTCCTGGATTATCGGGATCATCAATTGAAACATAATCAGAACCGTCAATACGCCCATCCGAACTTATATCGAAAACAGGCTTATCAAACCTGCTTCCATCCGCAGCATTCAGTTCATGTAAAATGGAATCACCTCCAGTTGAACACGGGGATAACATCGGAATATAGGAGATAAAAATAGCGCGCCCATCTCTTATCATCGTCCGGCTGACCACCCTCTCGCCTGATTTGGGCAAATCAAAAAACCAGCCAACGTTATTTTTAACACTGGTCGAGGGGTTCGGCTTCTCTGCTGAATCCGCGTCACTCTCTGTGACCCAGGTGATGGAATTATTGCTGGTTATTCTTAATATTTCACCAATTCCATCATTGTCAGGATCAAACAGAAGATCATCGAGCAGAACAGTTTGCTCAAGCAAAGTTGAAAATGACGATAAATTAGACACTTGCCCGGTTACTGGGTCAAAGGTTCCAAGGTTCTCTGTCCTGTCTGAATCATCTCCATAATCCCAGAGGCCATAAACTGTTTGCGGAGAATTATCGACGCTGTCGGACAACCCGAGAAATTTCCCTGTGCCGAAAACCACCATGTAGCCGTGCATAGTTGAATGAAACATAACGTCGGGCTTTGCTGTGATTGGTTGCGGCCCTGAACTGCCCACTGCTTTAAAAAGCGGCAAATCAGCGGTTCCATCATTGAACGATACTTTCCAATTATCCAGATCACTAGCGCTCAGATCGATCTTCCACAGGTTCCCGTGCAGATCACCCGCATAAATGTAATCTGCCTTATTATCCGCGTTAACATCTATGACCGCCGGGGTCGACAACCCGTTGTCGGGTCCAGATCCCAGTTCAAACTTTTTCAACACGGATCCATCAGCCGGATTAAGGATGAACAACACCGATTGCCCATCTGCACTGTTGTAGCCATTGCCGAAAATCACAACCCAGGGATGATTTGGATCGTTTGTGCGCACAACCAGGGATTCCGAAAAAGAATAACCAATATCGCTAACATCGCTGGCGGAAGTGCTGGAGTTGGGAAACTCCCACAGCACGTTGCTTGCAATGGTAGCTTCATCTACAGCAGCTGGTTCCCATAATTTCGTTGTCGTGTTGTAAGTTGTCCGCCCGGTAAGATCAAGAGCAAAGTAGCCAAGCCCACCTTGGCCAAGCCCCCCGATCAGCACTGTAGTTGGAGTGCCACCAAGAGTGATTCGTTGGATCGTGGCGGTTAGATCAACATAATATTTATGGAGATAGGCGGGGTTTGCCAATTCAGGAAGGTTTTTTATAACCTGGCTGGGTACATAGGAAAACAATTCTTTCCCGGCATCTGCCCCCTCTGCAATAATCGCGTGCAGCATCCCGTCATTAGCACCAGCGTAAAGAACTCCCTCATGATAAACCGGGGAAGAGTGGACGATATCCCCGAGACGGCTGGTTCGGTTGCGGAAAGTCCCCCCTTTTTTTTCTTCATTACTATCATTTCCGCGTATATAGTTAAGGATATCAGCTGCATCAGCCCCGAGAAGAGCTATTTGACTATCCGTCAGACTGTCGATGCGAAAAGGGACACCGGCAGATGAATCTTCATTATAAGTGGCAATAACCCGATTAGTCCAAAAAGTTGCCCAGTCTTCTTTCTCCCATTCCGAAGAAGCTGACCATTCAGGATTAAATAAATCAATATTCCCAGTCAATGGATCGATCTTGAAAGATTTGACATTTCCCAACCAGCCAACGGTGTCGTAACTTGCCTGAAACAGAAATGTATTGTTATCAATTTTTTTATAAATTTGGTCGCCGTTCACCGAAACTGAGGATGCAGAACCGACCCGCGCTTCGATATCCAGCAAAATTTCAAGCAATGAATTAACCAGCTCTTCGGGGTTACCGGCACTCAAGAATTTTCCCCGCCCGTTAACAGCGGCATGAAAAAGGTCGTCAATTTTATGCTCTTCTATGCCGCTAAAAGGAGATGGCCAAGTGATTGTCTTCGTTTCCTCCTCGTCACAAGTATCTGGATATAAAGTGCACTTATACTCTTCCGGGTCCAGAGTGCCCGTAACCCCAAAGGAAACACTGTAAGTCACCATATGCTGCCAATCCGCTTTATCAACTTCTGTAGTCGGCACCAAATCGTCCAGCCCCGAAGATAAGTCGGTACCCCAATAATAATAGGCTACATCGGCAAGGGTATTGGAATAGGTATCCGCGTAGGGCGCACCTGCCGAACCATCGGCATTCCCGACATAAGGGCTGTTCCCGTTCCAATAACCATCGGTCATCAATATCGTAAAAGCCTGTTGACATTCGCCACCGTCTTCAGCGGCCCAGTAGGGACAAGCGCCGATCCCCCCGGTGTATCCATCATCCTGGTGGTAATAACGCCCCACACTGCGTAAGCCAATTCTAAGCGGGGTTCCCTGTTGCTTTAAATTAAAACTGTAAAGTGAGGAAAGCAGCGTTTCGGTTTCGTCCACCCCACCCACTTTAATCTTTAAAACAGGCTGATTTATATTTGCGTTAATAGAGTGGATACCCACCTGCACACCGGACATTTTCGAAATCACTTTAGATATTGCGGCGGTTGCGGTAAGTTGCCGGCGGCGATAAAAAGAGTACCAGTTAGCAAAGTTTTGCCGTTCCTCAGCATAGCTCCTTGTAGTTTTAACATCTGATGGAGGGTTACTGATCAACTCCAGCCCCTCTACCGATTCAGTACCCTCTGAACCGGTCACCGCGGTTACCGCATAATAGGTAATAGCATCAGCGTCCACAATTACAAGATAAGGCCGACCCTCAGATTCAGATTCTACGTAGTAATGCGCATTGGGTATATCTACGTAGCCTGCCCCACCTCCAGGAATAAGCATAACCGCATCGGCTACGGTTGTAGTATTCCCACGCTTTACTTCAATTAACGTAGAACCTACATTGAACTCATGAGTTCCCAATGGTTGCCAACTGCCGAAATTGTAGTTTTGATTCACGGTATAGGTTGTCTCACCATCGGCATGATGAACAACATACTGGGCGGCCGAGTCACGGGTTGTAGAAGTTTTAGTCCACCATGCCAAAACCTGATAATCATCCTTCTCAGGTATGTAAAATTCCCATTTGGCGCGGGCCCCTGAACTGCTGGAATACTTAGAGCTGTCACGAAACTCATTGGTGGCGCTGGACTCATACCATGATCCAGAAACTTCTGTAAAATCAGCATCTTTATTGTCAACGATGATTACATTTGCATCTGCGCCTGTGACAAATAGCTGGGCAAAGGAATCGCTGAGGGTGAGATAGTTAGCTGCAATGTTTGGATGGGAGCGCGGTTTGTCAGGATCAGCATCGGGCAATGTCGGCCAGGGCTCATAAGTAGTGGCCGGGTTATAATACATGCTGTTATAGCCAAACCACTGGGACTTCCACATCAACCGCTGCGCACTGGTAAAGTGTGAATTTGAGTAGGGAAGATTATCGCCCGGATTATCGAAAATGTAGTAACGCCCATCAAAAATGCCGTCAACCTCCGTTGTCATTACCTCCCAGTCCATACTGCCGGAATCGTCAAGCACAAACATAATATTGGCCGGCGCCGCTTTTGTTTGTGCATCAAGGGGCACATCGGAAATATCAACTTCAGCACAGGAATACCCCGCCAAAAACATAACCATTATTATGGCACCACACCATGCTTGTAATTTGAGTTTACCTGGCATTATAGCCTCCATATCAACACCCTGACTGCGTAAGCATTTTAAACACGAGGAATAGCTCAACATTAGCGGTAACTATTTCGAAAGCCGGTTTTAACAATGGCCACGCTGTTATTTTGTTGACTCCGCCCATAAATCTCAAAAGCATGGATGCGGCTTGCCCCAAGATCTAAAGATGACCCCGGTGCAATACCGCGGTGGACAATCATCATCTGGGTTTGGGTGCCGGGAAATGCTTGCGACATCAGGCTATTGTCCAGAACCGAATCCGCAGGGGCAACATCTCTGTTCCAAACGTCGTCGGCATGGATTGCGTCTTGCTCATCACCGAGGCTCATTCCAACAGGTAACACTGTATTAACAACGGGCAGCATCCAGCTGGGGGCGTCTTTTAGATCTTCTATCAGCATGTGCCCCATCGCTTCGCGCGTTGCCGCATCGGCTCGATAAAAGGCTTGGCTGGCCATTTTATCGTTACCGGAAATCTGAAGCTCAAACACTGTCGTATTAGTTGCCGCGATGCCGATGATCATCAAGACTACCAGCATCAGCAAAGAGGTGATCAACACAAAACCCTGTTCATTGCGTAATATATTTTTCATGGCATGCTTACCTTTTCATATATCGACTCGAACCATATCAAGCGAAAAAGGGGTAATCTGAGGCCCTTCAACGAAGACTCTGATGGTTTTCGTTCTATCCGTGGGATGATTTACGGCAACGTTCCAGAACAAGGTGTAGCCATCAACGACATCCGATCCATCCGCCGTGGCCAAGGTATTGTCATCAAGTCCAAAATTACCCCCATCATCATCTACTCCGTCACCATCAAGGTCCTGACCGGTTCCATTTCCGTTTGTATCTACGATGTCGGCATAATCAAGGCTTAGCATCATTTCAATCTGACTGCTGACAACATCCGTCGCCTCACTGATCTGTCTTCCTTTGCTATTACCCTGGATAGAAGAAATCTGCATCGTTGCCACACCAAGAATTCCCACGGCAAAAATCACCAGTGCAATAAGAACTTCCAGCACCGTGAAACCGGCTTTATTGTTAATATTGGATAATACGTTCATCTACATCCCCATATTACGGAGGTTGACTGTTGCGATTTGAAAACGGCGGCGAAAATTGTCATCGAAAGGCCCCCAATTTACTTCTGATGCCGTTTCATATGTTCTGGAGTCAGTATAATTTCGGTCTGGCTGTCTGGCACGCGCAAGGATAGAGATTTGAACTGAACGGATATCTGCGAGAGTCGCGGTTACATTTCCGTCTCTATCAAGATAGCGAAACTCCAGCGCGTGGATATCTTCAGCCACGCGCTGAAAGCCCCCAGTATCGTTGACCTCACGCCCCAACGGTGCAGAGCCCGCATCTGCGATACCGTCATCGTCACTATCATTGGCGTTTGAGAAACCAAAGGTTATAATCTCCAACGTATTTCCGGTACCATCTGTGTCTCGGCTAAAACCAAAACGGTTGGGTGTTGCCAAGGTAATGCCAGCATTTAGACTGTTTTGAGGATCAAACCCTGCCATACGTATATCTCTAGTCATAATATATAGCCCGGCCCGAATATTCTGTTGCATTTCGGCCACTTGCTCCTGGGCGAGATAGCTATCCTGTTGCGACTTAAACGCGGTGTAGACGCCAGTCATCAGAAGCCCTGATATCGCAAGGGCGATCAGCAATTCAACTAAAGTGAATCCGTTGCAAGAAGTCATATGGTCACTTTTCATTGCCAACTCCCCCCTTGCCATTTTAAAATTCTTATTGAGCCGCTGGTCAGACTTCCAATGGCGTAGGTCGTAGTATTTTCCTGATGATCGAGATATACGTAACCTGCGCTACCAGTACCTCGAGGATTAAAAACAACGCGAGCGTCGGCATAGCTCACATTGTTTGGAGGGAAAGCCCCCCCAGGAACAGCGGCAGTTGCATTTCCATGCCCAAACTTGATCCCATTACCCAGAGCAATCGGCTCCCCATTCTCCACCCATGCACCAGAAACCCACTCGTAAAGTTGGTACTTGTCAGTATCTGGAAAAAAAATGATGGCCGCATTCCTGTTTGATTTTACTGCTATTGATCTAGCTTTCTGCATAACCGAGTACACATCGCGAGCGGCCCCTTTCAACTTGTAGTTCGGCACCCAGTTCATAATCCCGGGAATGGCGATAGCCGCAGCAATAGCAAGAATGGCAATAGCTACGAGCAGTTCCATCAAAGTAAAGCCAGCTTGCCTGCCCTGGCCAGAGTGTGTGTGCTCAACATTCATCCCTTATCTACTCCTTTTATCGCATCAAGTTATCGGCTGAGCCGACATTTACTGTAGACAGCCCTTGAAAGATACGTGCCAACCTGCCTTTTCGGCCATAATCCCGCCAAACCGCATGTCTCAAAGGGGTGGTTAGGAACCTCCTCCCCCCGCATATCCGCGCACTATTTGCACGTTGGGCGCAAAAACAATGCAAACTTTGCACCCACACTTGCACCATTACTGCCGTTTCCGTCATAGGCGCGGGAAGTGGGGATGTTTTTTCCGGCAAATACGCTACATTTGGTTTTATATGTGTTGAGCCCACAAGGGGGCACAGAGAGCCCCGCAGGGAACCAATATATAAAGAGTCGGGTTTTATGCTGTTCGCACCGCAGCTGCCGGAGCTTGGCGGTGCTTGTTATGTAACAATGTCAATACTGGTGGAGGGAATGATGAACTTTAAAAAAAGAGCGGAGAAACAGCGGATATCGCAGCGAAGGCTTACCTCTGTGACCGTATTAGCGCTGCTGTGGCTTGCCGCAGCGCCAGCCATGGCCCAGAACGCCCCTTTAAGCACGCCTACCAAGGCGTGTATCAGCTGCCACCGCCTGGTTACACCCGGCATTGTGGGGGAGTGGGAAAAAAGCCAGCACGCGCACATGACCCCCGCAAAATCACTGGAATTGCCTACAATTGAGCGGCGCATGTCAGCCACCGATGTGGCTGAGAATCTGCGTGAGTATGCCGTGGGTTGTGCCGAGTGCCACACCATGAACACCGAATTCCACCCTGAAGACAGTTATGCGCACAATGGCTTTACTATTCATACGGTGGTATCCCCTTCAGACTGCAACACCTGCCATCCCATTGAAACCGCAGAGTACAGTGACAACATCATGTCGCAGGCATACGCCAACCTGATGCACAACAGCACCTATACCTTGATGGTGGACAACACCAACGGCCTGGCTGAATTCAGCGGCACAGGGTTTATTCACATCAAGGCGGATAAAACCAGCAACGCCGATTCCTGTCTGGCGTGTCACGGCACGGTGGTGAAAGTAACCGGAACCGAAACCCGCGCCACCTTGATGGGGCCGATGGAGTTTCCCACTTTAAGCAACTGGCCCAACGCCGGGGTCGGACGTATCAATCCTGACAACACCGAAGGTTCGTGTGCGGCGTGTCATCCCCGCCATCAGTTCTCCATCGAGATGGCACGCCAACCCTACATTTGCGCCCAGTGCCATAAAGGGCCGGATGTGCCAGCATACAAAGTCTACTCCGTCAGTGTGCATGGAAACATTCAAAAGTCGATGGATAAAGAGTGGGATTACCGCGCAGTCCCCTGGGTGGTGGGGAGGGATTTTACCGCCCCCACCTGCGCTGCGTGCCACAGCAGTGAGATTGTGGATGAATCGGGCACAGTTATCGCCAAACGTACCCATCGGATGAATGACCGCCTGCCGTGGCGCATCTTCGGTCTGCCGTACGCGCATCCACATCCAATCAAGGCAGACACCAGCAAGATCAAAAACAAGGCAGGACTTGGGCTGCCCACGGAGTTGAGTGGGGAGATAGTGCCGGAGTTTCTGATCAGCAAGGAGGAGATGGCAAAACGCCGACAGACCATGAAAAAGGTGTGCTCTGCATGTCATTCCCAGCAGTGGGTTGATGGTCACTTCGCCCGCCTGGAGCGCTCTATCGAAACATCAAATTTCATGACCCTCCAAGCCACCAAGGTGCTGAGCACCGCGTGGAAAGAAGGGCTGGCACAGGGGCTGCCCCAGGGCGCGAATCCGTTTGATGAACCTCTGGAGATCATGTGGATTGAGCAGTGGCTATTTTACGGGAACTCCGTGCGCTTTGCTAGCGCCATGGGTGGAGCAGACTACGGTGTGTTTGCCAATGGGCGCTGGACCCAGAGCAAGAATCTGCGCGAAATGGCAGACTATCTGAGGTTTCTGCGCGCCACCACAGAGGCGCAAAGTAACGATTAACTCCAACAGGTAAAACTGCGGGGGGCGATTTTTTCGCCCCCCGTACGTTATCCCCTTCGTGCCGCCGCCCACGTCATGTGGGTTCTGCGGTGAATATTGCCATAGAGGTAATCATCCACTCCATATGCATTCCCACGCGGGAGCGTGGGAACGAGGTATATACCACCGTTGTTAGTGTCTGTGTTTAGTAGACCACTTCATACGTTTGCAAGATCTCCCGCAGCGGGAAAGGGCTGACCCCCCTCAATCCCCCCTATGAAATAGGGGGGAAGGGAGCGTAGCGGAAAGGGGGGTGGTCTAGGTCTTGGAGGTGGTCTGGATATCCAGTATGCATTCCCACGCGGAAGCGTGGGAACGAGATCAACGAGATTGATATAGGGGCAGACCGATGTGTCTGCCCATTCGGGTGTAAACCCACCGACGGTGCTAATTTTACCCCCAACCACCCCGCCTCTGGCGTAGGGGCGAAAAATTTTTCGCCCCTACATTTGCGAACCGGCATGCTTAAACATCCAGCTCATATTGTTGAATTTTGTAGTGCAGTGCGCGCAGGCTGATTTCTAGGATTCTGGCGGCCTGGGTGCGGTTGCCTTCTGTTTGGTGCAAAGCGGCGCGGATGTGGTGACGCTCCAATGCGGCGGTGGCGCGCTTGAGAGAGAGGTCATTGCCGGAAGAAGAAGCAAAAATATGGGCAGCGGGAACGTGGGATAACGTTTCTGGAGCGTGAGAAAGTTCGGGCGCAAGATCGGCGGCCTCAATAGTCGCCCCGGTACGAAAAATCATGGCCTTTTCCAGGGTGTTCTTCAACTCACGCACATTACCGGGCCAACTATGCCGGATAAGGACCTCAAGGGCAGCTGCGCTGATAGCAGGAGGTTTTTCAGCGTGCTGGCGCCCAATTCGTTCAAGAAAATGGCGACAGAGGAGGGGAATATCCTCGGGACGCTGCCGCAATGCCGGGAGGGTGAGCTCCACCACCGCAAGGCGATAGTACAGATCCTCGCGAAAACGCCCAGCAGTCACGGCCGCGCTCAGGTCGGTGGCGGTCGCAGCGACAATGCGTACATCTACCGGCAGGGTGCGCGTGGAGCCAACCGGGCGCACCTCCTGTTCCTGCAGCACCCGCAGCAGCTTCGGTTGAACCTCCAGCGGCAGTTCTCCGATCTCGTCCAGAAACAGGGTGCCGCCGTCAGCAGCGGCAAACAACCCCGGGCGGGACTTGTCTGCTCCGGTAAACGCCCCTCGGGCATGGCCGAACAGTTCACTCTCCACCAGATTGGCGGCAATGGCACTGCAGTTGAGGGGCACAAAGGGTGCCGCCGCGCGCGGTCCCTGCTGGTGCAGCGCCTTGGCGATCAGCTCCTTGCCGGTGCCACTCTCGCCCCGGATCAACACCGTAGAACGCACCTGCGCCAGGGTTTTTACCTGTTCAAGCAACATGCGCATGGATGGATCGGCGTGGATGATGGGGCTGGATGAGGACGCGGCCAGCCGCTTGCGCAGATGAATATTTTCAGTGCGCAGACGCCGGTGTTCCAACCCTTTCTTAACCGCCAGGAGGATTTCATCCGCTTTGAACGGTTTGGAAATATAGTCAAATGCCCCCTGCTTCATACAGGCAATGGCGCTGTCGATGGTGCCGTAGGCGCTCATCATGATGATGCACAGTTCCGGGGAGGACTTAAGGGCGCGGTGCAAGAACTCCATGCCGTCGGCGCCCGGCATGCGCACATCGCAAATGGCCAGGCTATATCTATTTTTCTCCAGCATGGTCAGCGCTGCAGGGGTATCCGCGCTTGAATCCACAACATAGTCGGCGCCGCTCAGGAGCGTGTGCAGCACATGCCGCAGCGCAGGTTCGTCATCGATAATCAGTATTTTAGCTCTGCCTGCCATCAAGCACCCCTTCTGCGGTAGCCTTCCGAATCTTACCCCTGAGCACGGCGTAAAATTATGTCGAAACGACTGCCCTGTCCCGGCGTACTTGTAAGGACAATATCGCCCCCACTCTGGCTGAGCTGTTGATAACACACATACAGCCCGAGACCACGCCCGCCGGGCTTCCCGGCGCTGAAAAACGGATCAAACGCCGCCTGCTGCTGCGCCTGCGTCATCCCCTGGCCGTTATCGTTGATGGCTATCTCCACCGTCTCCGCCCTCTTGGAAGCGGCTATCTCGAAGGTATCATTTGCGCTAGTGGCGGCGCGGGCATTCAGGAGCAGATTCACCAATATCTGCTGCAAGTGATGCGCCGGGATGCAGCAGTGCGGCAGTTCCGCAGGGAGCTTCAGCTTTACGCTGCGCTGTTTAAACACCCCTTGATGCGCAAGCAGATCCCACGTTTGCCGGATAACCTGGAGTGGATCACACCGGGGGCAGTGCCCGTCTGCAGCCAAGAGTGGCCCCGCACTGGCATAATCGAGCATATCGCGGATGATGTGGTCAATCCTGCTGGCCTCCACCTCCGCGCGCTGGAGTAGATCTGTTTGCGCGGCAGCCGTACTCTGCTGGCGCGCCAGATCCAGATAGGCCAGTACCGCGCTGAGGGGGTTCCCTATTTCATGCGCCATCCCCGAAGCCAGATGGCCCACTGAGGCCATCCGCGCCGCCTGCATCAGGCTCA
This sequence comes from uncultured Desulfuromonas sp., assembly GCA_964444945.1. Lineage (GTDB taxonomy): Bacteria > Desulfobacterota > Desulfuromonadia > Desulfuromonadales > Desulfuromonadaceae > JAIVHC01. Next base: position 2,416 of record CAYUJC010000009.1, on the reverse strand, counting down.
GGCGCGTGGCCTGCAGTTCACTGTTCTTATCCCGCAGCGCCTCAAGCTGATGTTGCTGCTTCGCCTGATTCTCCTCCAGGGTTGCTGCCATCTGGTTAAAGCTGCTTCCCAGGGTTGCAATCTCGCGCGGCCCGGCAGGCACTACCCGCGCCTCTCCATCCCCGCGCATCAGAGCTTCGGTCACCGCAGTCAGCTCTTCCACCGGCGCAATCACCGCTCGGCGCAGAATGTGCCCCGCTGCCACCACCAGCACCAGGCCGTAACCCAGACAAATCCACAAAGCCAGGCGCAACTGCTCGAAGGTACGGGCCCTGACCTGTTCCAGGGAGAACGAAAGATACAGCACCTCGCGCCCGGCACCAGCGGGGCGCAGCTTCAGCGCGAGCTGGAGACTGGCCTCATCCTCCGCTCCAGGTTTGAGCCAGGATGGGGGATAATGCACTTCCACCACAGGCTCAGATCCAAGCAGAGCCCGCCGCAGCAGCTGGCGCGCCTGTGCCTGTGCGGCCGGCAGCGCAGGCCAGCTCCCGGCACTGAGGTGCTGGGAGTCAGTACCAAGCAGGGCGCTGTGCAGGTCCATTTCATCCGCAAAGGTCTGCACCAGCTGGGCGCGGGCGGCGGCGCTCTCCAATTGTGCCAGAGCGTGCCCCAGGATGCGGGACTGGCTCAGATAAGAACCAACTTGCTCCGCCAGGCGCTCATTCTCCCCCAGGCGGATCAGCAGTATGGCGACAAACACCAGCGCCGCCCCTACCAGCAGCGCGGTGGAGACGATGCTCTCGGTGCGTAAACTGGTGCGCCGCGTCCTGCCCATCAACAGTGTCCACCATCCGCCAGGCTGGTGTAACTGTCATGCCCGATGATGATATGATCGAGCACCCGGATGCCGAGGAGCTCGCCACCTTCACTCAAGCGTTTGGTGATATTGATATCTTCACGGCTGGGGGTGGGGTCGCCGGAGGGGTGATTATGCAGGAAGATGACCGCTGCAGCCGCCTCGCGGATGATGCTGCTGAACACCTCACGCGGATGGACAATGCTGGCGGTCAGGCTCCCTTCCGACACGCGCATATCGCGGATGAGGCGGTTTTTGGTGTCGAGCATCAACACCATAAACACCTCTTTGTTGTGGTGCAAAAAACGGTTGCGGTAGCGCCGGAAGACGGCGTCGGCGCTGCAGAACTGCGCTCCCGGCATCAGGTGCTGGTCACTCAAGCGCCGCGCCAGTTCAAACACCGCCTGCAGTTCCGCCGCTTTGGCCGGACCGATTCCACGCATGCGGCACAATTCCGCGGTGGTGGCCCGCGCCAGACGGGAAAGATTGTCAAACTCGTGCAGGAGCAGGCGCGCCTGATCCACCGCGGTGGTTTTAGACCCGGCGTCGCCGGTACGCAGAATCAGGGCCAGCAGCTCTGCATCCCCTAAGGCTTCCGCCCCCCGGCTTAAGAGTTTTTCGCGCGGACGTTCCCCTTCAGGCCAATCCTTGATGCGGCGTAAGTCCGCTCTACCCTGCGCACTGCCATATTCACTATTGTGCACATACGCGTCAGCTGCAGCGGGGGTATTGCTATCTTTATGGGGCACATCATGGGCAGCCATAGATTTAATCCTTCACTACTCCTGCATTTTATCTCAATCCGGTTTTCATCTGGGCGAACAAAATAAACCCGAGGAGAATCACCCCGAGCCAGCACGAAACAATATCGGCGGTTTTGCGCGGCGGATCCTGCGCCATTTCAGCAGTCTCTGTACTGATGCTCTCCTGAGGGACCCGCTGCAACAACGCACGTATCATGGCAGGAAAGTTGGCGTAGGCGTTGGAGACAATCATAAACTCATCTTCGGTGCACAGGGTCACGAAGGCGCGTTTTTTCACCTGGACGGTTTCCACTGCGGTCATCTCCGCAAAGCGGATACACTTGCGCCGCAGCAATTTGCGGATACATATCTGATCAGCATCGATGCTGGTACGCCGAAACAGACATTCCAGAAACAGTACCACCACCGGCAGAATCAGCACTCCGACAATTATCCGCTTCGCGACGGGTTCATTGAAGATAAAACAGGTTACAAAAAGGGCTACGGTTTCAATACTCAGTAGCCCCAGAGGGACCAAAAAGCCTTTGCGGATGCGAAATATCATGCGGTGCTCCTTGAAAGCGATTTTTTGGGCGGATGTTTCAATCAGTCCGGCTTCGGTACGCCAGGTTTCAGTCAAACAGATGTTCCAGCGCCTGCTGCACCGCAGTAATACCGATAAGTTCCAACCCGGGGGGGGCCTCGAGGTTTTTCCGGTTCCCCGCCGGAAGCAGGCAGCGCTCAAACCCCAAGCGTGCGGCCTCCTGCACGCGCAGCTCCGGGCGCGAAACCGCGCGGATCTCTCCGGCGAGGCCGGCCTCACCAAACACAACGGTGC
>CAYUJC010000008.1:0-48179 GCA_964444945.1 uncultured Desulfuromonas sp. | reverse complement strand
AGCTGCTTGTGCGCGCCATCATTATAGATAACGCAGTTGGAGAAGATCTCCATCATGCTCAAGCCGTGATGCTTGGCTCCACGGATGCAGATCTCGCTGGACAACTTCATGATGCTGTCCAGACCACGGGCGATAAAGGTGGCGCCCAGACCCATGGCTACCCTTAGTGGGGTCATGGGGTAGTCGATAACACCATAGGGGCTGGATTTGGAACGCTGTCCCATCTCGGAAGTGGGGGAGTACTGCCCTTTGGTCAGACCGTAGATCTTGTTGTTGATCAGAACGTAGTTCAGGTTGAGGTTCCGGCGAATTACATGCATAAAGTGGTTACCACCGATGGCGGTAGAGTCACCGTCTCCGGAGATTACCCACACATCCAGCTTCGGATTACCAACCTTTACGCCGGAGGCGATTGCAGCGGCACGTCCATGAATAGTGTGGAGGCCGTAGGTTTCCATGTAGTAGGGAAAACGGCTGGAACAGCCGATACCGGAGACGATTGCCACTTCATCACGGGGCTTGCCTGCGGCAACCATGCCGTCACGCACCGCGTTCATGATGGCGTAGTCGCCACAGCCGGGGCACCATTTCACCTCTGCATCAGAGGCGAAGTCTTTTCTTGTCAGTTGCGTATCTGCCATGGTTTTTATTCTCCTAACATTTCGTTGACTTTATCGATCACCTCAAACTCGCGGAACGGGTCGCCCTGAACCTTGGAGAGGCTTTCTACGTCAACCAGAAACTTGGCGCGCAGTAGCAGGCTCAGTTGGCCCATGTTGAGCTCGGGAGCGAGAACCTTGTCGAAGCGGCTGATGATCTCACCAAGATTTGGCGGGAACGGCCATACCCAGCGCAGGTTCACCCCGGACACAGATTTACCCTCTTTGATGAGGCGATCAACGGCACCTTTAACTGCACCAAACGTACCACCCCAGCTGATAACCAGAATCTTGCCGGAATCCTTGCCGTTGACTTCAGCTTTCGGCAGAACCGCAGCGAGATTATCAACCTTGGCTTTGCGCGTCTCGGTCATGATCTGGTGGTTCATGGGATCGGTACTTACCGCTCCCGTGAGTGCATCCTTCTCCAGGGAGCCGATACGGTGCTGAGTGCTCTTGGTGCCGGGGATAGCCCAGTCACGTGCCAGAGTTTCGGGATCACGTCGGTAGGGCTGATAGGTTTCTCCCGGATGGTCTTCTGGTTTCCAGAGGTTTACATATGGAGTGAGGTCTTCGAGCTCATCCATGGTGGGTACTTTCCAGGGGCAGCTGCCCTGGCCGATGTAACCATCAGTCAGCACGATTACCGGAGTGCGGTATTTCAGCGCAATTTTAGCGCCCTGATAGGTAGCATCAAAGCAGTCCGCCGGGCTGTTAGCCGCGATGATCGGCATGTAGCTGTCGCCGTTGCGCCCGAACATGGACTGGAGCAGGTCAGACTGCTCGGTCTTGGTCGGCAGACCGGTACTGGGGCCACCGCGCTGAACGTTTACAATTACCAGCGGTAGTTCCAGGATCAGGGCCATGCCAGCGGCCTCGGTTTTAAGAGACAGACCGGGGCCTGAAGTGGTGGTAAACGCCAGATTACCGGCGTATGCAGCGCCTATAGCGCTACAGATGCCGGCGATCTCATCTTCCATCTGCATGGTTACCAGACCCAGATCTTTGAACTCCGATGCATAGTGGAGCAGGTCGGTTGCCGGAGTGATGGGATAAGAGCCGATGAAGGGCTGCAGACCAGATTTGTGTCCAGCAGCTGCGATGGCCAGCGCCGAGGCGTCGTTACCGGTGATGTTGCGGTACAGACCTTTTTCAAGCTGTGCTGCGCCGAGGTCGTAGCGCTCCTGGAACATGATGGTGGTTTCACCATAGTTGAGGCCAGCTTTAAATGCGCGGGTGTTGGCTTCGGCAACCAGGGGCAATGGTTTCTTGGCTTTGGCGCCGAATTTTTCCTGGATAAAATCCAGGACCAACTGCGCTTCTTTGTTGAAGAGCCAGGCCAGGATACCCATGACGAAAAAGTTTTTGCAGCGATCTTTAGCTGCGGTGGACATATCCATATCAGCCAGGGCTTCACGCACCAGGGTGAACATGGGAATTGCTTTAACGTCGTACCCTTTGAGGGATCCGTCTTCAAGGGGATTGCTCTTGTAGCCGACCTTCGCCATCGCCCTCTCTGTGAAAGCGTCGGAGTTGGTGATGATCATACCGCCGGGCTTGACGAATCTGGAGCTGTGCTTTACCGCAGCGGGGTTGAACGCAACAAGTACGTCGGGATGGTCACCAGCAGTGTAAATCTTGTGATCACCCAAGGCCATCTGGAAGCCGGATACCCCGGCAATGGTTCCGGCTGGGGCCCGGATCTCTGACGGATAGTCCGGCAGGGAGTTAACATCATTACCGTCCAATGCTGCCAGAGCGGTAAGCTGGTTGCCAATGAGCTGCATGCCGTCGCCGGAATCACCGACAAACTTTACGACAATTTGCTCAGATTTTGTGAGTTTTGCATGCTCAGCCATACTGTCTCCTGTTAAATTACGATATGTTCTATGTTTCCTGACTACCGCAGCGCTTGCAGTAGCTGATAAACTTGAAACAAATAAGTGACCAATATACCACAACTACGCGGATGAATGTTGATGTTAAGTCCGATAGCGGTTGTGTATACCACCAAATAAGTTCAGGCACAAGGAGTGAAAATGCCTAAACTATTAAATAATCGACTTTTTCAGCCAGGCTATATGGTTCCAACAGTGCGAGTTAAAACATAAGAAGAATGGGCTCTGAAGGGTTAGGATGGCCGTACGCACGAACAAGGGCAATGTTTCCATTGCCCTTGTTCGTGTGGATTTGTGGTGCTTGCTCCTGCTTGATTACTTCAGGACGGCTGCCATATCCGGAAGGATGCTGGGCAGTTCGTCAATGAGGCCCTTAACTGCAGCAACAGAGTTGTCAAACAGTGCCTGCTCTTCAGCGTCAAGTTCGAATTCAATGATCCCTTCGATACCATTCGCACCGAGGATACAGGGAACGCCAACATAGTAGTTGTCTACGCCGAACTCGCCTTTGAGCAGTGCACATACAGGCAGAACACGCTTTTGGTCGCGCAGGATAGCTTCTGCCATTGCGATAGCAGAGGAGGCTGGGCTGTAGAATGCAGAACCGTTGCCGAGCAGTTTCACAACTTCGCCGCCGGCCATCTTGGTGCGCTCAACCATGGCAGTCATAACTTCCTTGGCTTTGGACTCACCATGCTTGCGCACCAGCTGCTCCATAACCGGAATACCATTGACGTTGGCATAACGCACGATGGGTACCATGGTGTCGCCGTGACCACCCAGAACCATGGCGTTTACGTCACGCACAGATACGCCCAGTTCCCAGGCGATGAAGGTGCAGAAACGGTTGGAGTCGAGAACGCCAGCTTGGCCCATAACGCGCTCGGGGGGAAATCCGGTAACCTTCTGGCACAGGGTAACCATGGCGTCCAGGGGGTTGGAGATGATGATTACAAAGGCGTCAGGGGCGTATTCTTTGATCCCTTCTGATACCTGCTTCATGATTTTGGCATTAACGGCCAGCAGGTCGTCACGGCTCATGCCCGGCTTCCGTGGCAGACCGGCAGTAACGATTACAATGTCAGAGCCAACGATATCTTTGTAATCGTTGGTACCTTTGAGATCCACGTCGAACTGGTCCACGCGTGCAACTTCAGCGATATCGAGCATTTTGCCCTGGGGCAAGTTCTCAACGATATCAAACAGAACAACGTCACCGAGTTCACGCAAGGCGCACAGCTGAGCAAGTACGCCACCGATCTGACCACCACCAATCAGGGAAATCTTTGATCTTGCCATGTTTCTCTCCTTTGAATCAATTGAATGAATAAAAAGCCGGGGTGACTACATGTCACGCCGGCACGAAGTAAATACAGTCAAAGGCAATGAAAGGTTGAGCATAATGATATTTGCAGAGGTATGTACATCTATACGCTCAGCATGCATCCGGCTTTGTCGTTTATTATTCCGGGCTGCTATGGTTGCATCTGCTCTGTGGCTTAAGTTCATGCCAGTAGAATCCCGTTTATAGTCATGCGCCGAATCAATCTGCATTGTGTTTGCGCTAGATGCCCAGAAGGGCAATCTATGTTTTATGCATATGCGCAATACCCACATTCCGATACGTTTAACAGGTATACAGTATGCAAAAGGGGGTAGGCTGTCAAGATAATTTGAGCGCTGCCAGAGTCCTGGTTGCCTTGGGCGGGGACGAGAAATGAGACAGCGATTTATTTAAGCTCTGAGGCAGAGAAGATCTGGCTTTCTCTGGCTCTGGCGCGCGCCTGTTCTATGTCAGATTCGGATATTTCCCTGGGGATACTCAGGGTTTGCCCGGGGTATATCTGGCGCGGGTTTTTGATCTGGTCGCGATTGGCGCGGTAGATCAGAGGCCAGAGCATGCCATCTGCATAAACAGCTGGATGCCGGGCTATGATATAGAGATTCTCCCCATCCTTCACGGTATATTGATTTATGCGCGGCGGGAGTTCTGCTTTAACCGGAACCTGCACTGGAGTTTGAGCCGCTGGTGCCGCGGAAGTTTTGTCGTTATCCTGCGGCTGTTCGAGGGTGTCTTTCTGCGCTGCAGTTATGCTGGCATCGGGAGGCGCAGCGGCCTGGGTGGAAGGGTCCTTCAACTCTTTTTCAGAATCCGCCAGGCTGGGCCACTCCTCAGATTCGCTGGCGGCATCGTCTTGTGGAGCAGATTCTCTTGCCGGATCAGCATGGGGCGGTTGCGGCGCAGCCGAAATTGAGTCTGGAGCGGTGGCGCCCGCAGTTGTAGCGCTAAGGGGAGCATGCTTTGCAGTTTGGCTTGCGATCGGGGTGGTGCTGCACGCAGCTAGAATGCAGACCAGCAGCGCGGCGGTGAAGCACCGTAGGATGGCGCGCGGGATATTGCACCCTCGACCGGTTTGAACCCGGGTCTGGCGGAGCTGCGCGCATCTGGTGAGCTGTTTATGTTTATACTCTGGCATATACTCTGGTTTCATGCAGATTCTTTACTCTACCAGCCGGGGTGTGCCGGCTATGTGGTGAATGCTCTACCCTTTTTTGGTTTTCCGCAGGCGCAGGGACAATTCCTGCAACTGTTTATCATCAACTTCCCCCGGCGCATCGGAGAGCAGGCACGTCCCTTTCTGGGTTTTAGGGAAGGCTATGACATCGCGGATGGAGTCTGACCCGGTAATGATCATGGCCAGCCGATCAAGGCCGAACGCAAGGCCACCGTGGGGTGGTGCTCCATACTGGAGGGCATCCAGGAGAAAGCCGAACTTGGTCCGGGCTTCTTCAGCATTGATCCCCAGAAGTTCGAACATCTTACTCTGTACCTGCTGGTCATGAATACGGATACTGCCGCCGCCGATCTCTGAACCGTTGAGAACCAGATCGTACGCTTGCGCGCAGGCCTGTAGCGGGTTAGTGGCGAGCAGGGGGATATCCTCATCACGTGGAGCGGTGAAGGGGTGATGCACCGCGCAATAGCGCTGCTCTTCTTCGTCCCATTCGAGCAGGGGAAAGTCGGTTATCCATACAAGTTTGTAGGTGTTTTTGTCGGTCAGGCCGAGCTTGTGGCCCAGGTGCCCACGCAGGCGCCCGAGGGCTTCGTTGGTAATGGCGCCGCTGTCGGCGACGAACATCAGCAGGTCACCAGGGCTGGCATCAAATTCGCGGTTGATCTGTTCCATCTCTTGCGCAGAAAAGAACTTGGCAATGGGCGACTGCCAGCCTTCTTCATTGACCTTGACCCAGGCCAGCCCCTTAGCACCATAAATTTTAACAAAATCGGTCAAGTCATCCATATCTTTGCGCGAGAACGTGGCACAACCCTTGGCGTTGAGTCCTTTAACCAGCCCTTTCTGCGCGGCAACATCGGCAAAGACCTTGAAGCCGCAGCCACTGGCAAGCGCAGTGATGTCAACCAGTTCCATAGCAAAGCGGATATCCGGGTTGTCCACACCGAAGCGGTGCATAGCTTCGGTATAGGTCATGCGCGCCATGGGCAGAGGCAGCTCAAGGTCGAGGGTCTCTTTAAATACCCGCGCAATCATGTTTTCCATGGTGGTGATGACATCGTCACTGTTGACGAAGCTCATCTCGCAGTCTATCTGGGTGAATTCAGGCTGGCGGTCGGCGCGCAGATCTTCGTCGCGGAAGCACTTTACGATCTGGGCATAGCGATCATAGCCGGAGACCATCAGGAGTTGTTTGAAGAGCTGGGGCGACTGCGGCAAGGCGTAAAAGTGCCCACCGTTAACCCGGCTGGGAACCAGGAAGTCACGGGCCCCTTCCGGCGTGCTTTTGGTCAACACCGGGGTTTCGATTTCGATAAAACGCTCCGCGTCCAGAAAGGTGCGTACTGCGCGGGTGATCTTGTGGCGCAGGATCATGTTCTGTTGCAGTGCAGTACGGCGCAGATCAAGATAGCGGTATTTAAGGCGCAGGTTTTCTGCCACGTCGATGTGTGCATCCAGGCCGAACGGAGGAGTTTTGGACTGGTTGAGAATCTTAAGTTCACTGACCTCAATTTCAACTTCGCCAGTTTTCATTTTGGGGTTTACCGTACCTTCGGGGCGCGGTGAAACGACCCCTTTGATGGCGATGACATATTCACTGCGCACGGTATCAGCTTTTGCGTGTGCCTCAGAGTCCCGATCTGGATCCAGCGCCAGCTGTGCCACCCCTTCGCGGTCGCGCAGGTCGATAAAAATCAGGCCACCGTGGTCGCGGCGGCGCTGAACCCACCCCATCAGACACACTTGTTCCCCTATAAGTTCACTTGTCAGTTCACCACAGTAGTGGCTGCGTTTCCATTGTCCCAGAGTGTCGTTCAACGGTTTTTCCTCCCACAGTAGTCAGCGTAACCTTTCGCTACTTACCGTTTGTGTGTAAATTTTATATGATAACATCCAAATTGTATCTAAGTTCAGTCAGTTGTGTAGTGTCTGCACTCTGTGCCCGACTATGAAGAACAGCCAGCATAAAGCAAAGCGGTTAAGTATAGGCGTTATGCTTCTTCCCCGTCAAGCGCTGCGGCAACCGCTGCTGCCAGTGTATGCAGTTCAACCCTTTTTTCCGTACCGTCAGCCATCCGCTTGAGGCTGACGCTGCCGGTTTCCAGTTCATTGTCGCCCAGCACTATGGAAAACACGCTGTCCAGTTTATTTGCCAGACGCATTTGTGCTTTCAGGCTTTTACCGGAAAAGTCCATTTCAGCATATATTCCCTGGTGCTGAAGGCGGTTGAGCATGACAAAACCTTCCTGCTGCGCGCGCTCGCCCAGGGCTGCGATAAATAGCTGCGGCACCGAAGCCTTGAGTTTGGACGCGTCCAGCAACAGCACCAGGCGTTCAACCCCCATGGCGAATCCGATTCCGGGTAGCGCGGGTCCCCCGAGTTCCTGGATCAGGCCATCGTAGCGCCCTCCGGCAGCGACGGCGTTTTGAGCACCGAGAGCGGTCGTCACCATTTCAAAGGTGGTTTTGGTGTAGTAGTCGAGGCCGCGTACCATGCGGTTGTTGATCGCATAGGGAACCTGCAGGGCGTTGAGATGGTGCTGGACCTTGTGGAAGTGATCCTCACATTCCGGGCACAGGTGGTCGAGCACGGAGGGCGCGGCGGTGGTGGCTTCCGTACATCCGGCCGCTTTGCAGTCCAGTACCCGCAGGGGGTTGGTGGAGTAGCGCCGCCTGCAGTCATCGCACAGGGAATCCAGGCGTTGAGCCAGAAAGTCAATTAACGTGTTGCGGTAGGTGGGGCGACAGGCACTGCAACCCAGAGAGTTGAGTTGCAGGCTGACATTGGTTATCCCGACTGCGGCAAAAAAATGGCTCAGCAGCGCCAGCACTTGGGCGTCCACGCGCGGGTCATCCTGTCCGATCACCTCCGCGCCGATTTGGTGGAATTGGCGGTAGCGCCCTTTTTGCGGGCGCTCGTAACGGAACATGGGCCCCATGTAGTACAGTTTGGAGCTGTTGGCCTCATTGTAGAGTTTGTGCTGAATGAAGGAACGCATCACCGGTGCAGTCCCTTCGGGACGCAGGGTGATGGAGTTATTCCCTTTGTCGACGAAGGTGTACATCTCTTTTTCGACGATATCGGTGGTTTCTCCGATAGAGCGGCTGAACAGCTCAGTTTTCTCCACCACAGGAACGCGGATCTCTTTGTATCCATAGGTATGAAAAATCTGACGTGCCTGTTGCTCCAGAAACTGCCATGCGCCAATGGCGTGCGGCAGAATATCGTTCATCCCTTTGATGCCGGTTATACTCAACGGGTGTCTCCTTCGGGTTGTATGTTTTTGGGTGTTCTTGTGGTTATTCAGGCCGAATTTTCAGTTTCCCTTTTTACCCTATCCAATACCCTTTGGGGTAAGACAGGTAAATTATGCGGTATGATTGAAGGGTTGAGGACAAAAGTACAGGTCAATTTGCCCTTTTTATCCTATTTGCGCCCTAATTGAAAGTGCCGCCTTAGCACTATGCAGTTAATGCCCCACCTGCGGTTGAATAGCTCGGTGCGAGCGCGCTGCTATGAATATGCCGGAAAGCTGTTGCTGTCAAGGGGTTGTGTGCAGCTCCCTCCAGGGCCTGACCCTCCAGCCGCTGCCTTCGGTGCTGAATTGAACACTGCCGTGCAGATCGGTGCGCCACAGGGGAATCTCTTCTGCTGCAAGGAGGTCGCGCACTAGCGGGTGGGGGAACCCGAAGTGGTTTTCGAAGCCACAGCTTGCGATCGCATGCTCGAGCTCCCAGGTGCTGCTCCACTGCTCTGGCCGCGAGTTGCGACTGCCATGGTGAGGAAGCTTGAAGAGGGTAACCGGAAATGGCGGCTTTATCCGCATGAGCTGCGCCATCCCCTCTCTTTCAAGGTCACCAGTGAGCACCAGCCCTTCCGCGCCGTGACCGGCAAATACCGCAACGGAACGTTCGTTGATCGATCTGTGGGTCTGCTCCGGGATATACAGGTACACGTAGGGGTCCAGGCGGATAAGCCCAGCAGGCAGTGGAATTAATGCCGGAGCCTTTGGCCTGCTCAATGTCGCACGCAGGCGTGGATTAAGGGTATGCAGCGGTGCAGCACTTAAAAATACCCTGGTGGGGAAGTGACGCAGTATATGATGTAGTCCCTTGCTGTGGTCCGGGTGGTCGTGGCTTAAAATTACCGCATCCAGGCGTGTAACCCCAAGGCGTTGCAATGCTGGGGCGACCAGTTGCGCGCCGGTGTCGAAGGTGTCTGAGTAGAGTCCACCTCCATCGATGAGGTAATTTCTGTTTTCAGGGGTCTGGAGGAGAAAAGCATCCCCCTGGCCGACGCTCAAGGCTGTCAGGCGCAGGGTGGCGGAGCTGTTCAAAGGGAACAGCACCAGCAGCAGAGCAACACCCGCGCCTCCCAGGCTGGAAAACGCCGCCCAACGGCGACCGGCAGCCCAGAGGATCAAACCTGCACACAGCAGCGCCAGCGCCACTTGCCCCCAGAGCGACAGGTAAATATAGCGTCCAGCCAGAGGTCCCTGCGCCAGGATTTCCCCCCATTTAAGGAGCTGCATGAGTAGAGCAGAACTGAGCCGGAGCAGCGGTTCACCCAGGGTGGGGGTAATGCTGAATATCGCGGTGGCACTTAAGGTCAGAGGGAGGATAATAAAGCTCAGCAATGGAACTGCCAGGATGTTGATTAAGATTGCTCCCGGCGCCAGGGTGTTAAAGTGCCACAGGGCAAAGGGGGTCGTAGCTAAAAAGGCGGTGTATGAAGTCAGGGCGAGCAGAATGACCCAGCGTTTCCACCCTGCAGACAGGCGTCGGTGCCACCCGGGCAACACCAGCAGCAGGGCGCCGACGCCGGCAAACGAGAGCTGGAAGGATGCGGACTGCAGGGCAAGGGGGTCGGCAAGGAGGATAAGGGCCGCCGCCAGCACGAGAGCCGCCCCCGCTCGGGTACGATAGTTGATGGCGGCGAGCAGGGCCGCAACCCCCAGCATTACGGTGGCGCGCACAGTGGGCAGAGCACCGCCTGTCAGGATAAGATAGGCGAAAGCAACAGGGAGACACAGCAGGGGGATGATTTTCTGCACCGGTTGCCATAGCAGGAGGGTGGTGCTGCGCCGGTACCAGAACTGCAACAGAACATAAGTTAACATTGCGATCATCCCCAGGTGCAATCCTGAGATTGAAAACAGATGCGCCAGCCCGGTAAATGCGAGAGTCTGGCGTTGTGCGGGGCTCAGACGGGTTTTTTCCCCCAGCGCCAGACTCAATAGATACGCCGTGGATTGTTCCGGCAGGCGTGTCGCGATACCCGCCGCGGTACGCTGGCGCCAGCGGGTTATCCGTTCACTGCTGGATGGAGGGGTCGCAGGAGCCATGCGGGCAATGGTAGCGACGTTGGCGACAAAGCCCGAGGCGACGATGCCGCGCCGGGCAAGATAGCGCGGATAGTTGAATTCCCCCGGGGTACCGAACAGGCGCGGCTGCCTGAGCTTCGAGCGCAGGCGCACCTGATCTCCGGGGTATATTTCCATCCCCCCGTTGGCAACATGGATCCGTACCGGCATCGACCTGGCCGCAGCGCAGACTTCACCCTTCTGGATGGCGTCCACGGCAAGATCCATGCGCCAGCGTCCCGGTTGTGCTTCCACCCGCAGCACCTTGCCTGCAAGGGCAACCTCCTGCCCCTCAATCTGCTGCAGAAGTTGCAGATGGTATGGGGCAGGGGAGAGGGCAACGGCGGTGGCGATTCCACCCCAGACTATCGCGGTAGCTATTACCAGGGGGCGTGTCGGGCGTCTGTAACAGGCCAGCAGAACAATAATGACTATCCCCGCCATACGCAGAACGGTGACCGACGGGAAGCCGATAATGGATACGGCGATGGAGCACAGGACGTAGCCGAGTAGTGGAGTGAAAAGGGGGGGTGCTTCGGAGAGTAGCGCAGTTGTTTTTCTGCATATGTAGCGATATGCGGCATTGAAATACACGGTGCGTACCTCTGAACCCACCGGGCGAAGCGCATGAGCGCATTGAATTAAGGTGGAGTTGAAGCAAGTTGGAGTGGCGTCAGAACATGAAGCGGCGCATGCTCACGTTCAGAATCATCCCGGCGGCAACCATGGTTGTAACCATATTGGTGCCACCATAGGAGAACAGGGGTAAGGGCACCCCGACCACCGGCAGTAATCCCATGACCATGCCAAGATTTACTATAGCGTGCCAGAAAATAATGCTGGTTGCGCCAATGGTCAGGTACATGCCGAAGTTGTTGGCGGCCTTCCGCGCCACCAGAATGCCGCGGAAGATGATAAGAATATAGAGTGTGAGCAGAATCAGGGCGCCGAACATGCCCCATTCTTCGGCAAAAACCGAAAATACGAAATCGGTATGGCGTTCCGGCAGAAAGGATAGCTGCGACTGCGACCCCTGCATAAATCCCTTGCCCCAGAATCCGCCACTGCCGATAGCTATCTTGGACTGGATGATATGATACCCACTGCCGAGAGGGTCGTGCTCGGGGTTTAGAAACGTGCGAATCCGGGCGCGCTGGTATTCGTGGAGCTGGAACCAGCCCCCCGCAGCGAGCGCGACGCAGGCGCTACCAATAAAGGCGAGGGTTTTGGGACGAATCCCGGAAAACAGCGCTATAGTAGCACCGATAAACAGCAGCATCATCCCTGTCCCGAGGTCAGGTTGCTTGATGACCAGCAAAGTCGGGATAAGGAGAATGATCCCCGGCACGATGAGCTCACGCAGGGGGTGCCCATCCGGGCGATCATGTCTGCTGAAGTAATGGGCCAGCACTATAACGATTACCGGTTTCATGATCTCGCTGGGCTGCAGGTTGAACAGCCCAACGTCGAGCCAGCGGGTGGCTCCCATATTGGTTTCCCCCAGGACAAAAACCGCGCCCAGGATTCCGGTGCACACTACGTAAGCTCCCGGCCCGAGGTGGAGCAGATGGCGATAGTCAAACAGGGACACCGCAGTCATGACCAGCAGGCCGACCCCCAGCCACATCCCCTGTTTGATGTACAGGGGGGGGGAGGAAGAATCCCAGCCGGAGGTGGCGCTGTACAGATTGATGATTCCGATGGACGCCGTTAAAAGAAGCAGCCCCACAAAAATCCAGTCCAGATTTGTCACCAAACGCCGATCAAACATGGATATCCTTCTGTTTTGCCCTTATTCGGGCCTTTTGTGTTGGATCTTACTTTTTTGCTGCCGCGGCAGATCTTTCAGTGCTGAAGTACTCCAGCAGCAAAGCGCGGGTAATGGGGATAGCGGTCCTGCTCGCATGTTCTCCGTGTTCAACAATCACGGCTATCGCTATTTCGGGTTTGTCAGCCGGCGCATAGGCGATAAACAGGGCATGATCCCGGTGGCGGTACGCAATCTCTTCTGCCGAAATACCCTTTTCGTCTTCATCAGCCAGACGGACAACCTGTGCAGTACCAGTCTTTCCGGCAATGCGCAACCCTTCAATGCGACACGCTGTCCCGGTTCCGCGCGGGTCGTGCACTACAGCTTCAAGGCTGGCCTTGACCTGAGCAATGGCTGCAGCCGGGATGGTGTTGTGATGCAACACTTCAGTTTTTATTTCCGTATCCTTGCCCCCGGTATGGGGGGTTATGTTTTTCAGGATCTGCGGTTTGTAAAGGGTGCCGCCATTGGCTATGGTGGCGGTCATCAGAGCCAGCTGCAGCGGGGTGGTCAAAACATAGCCCTGTCCAATTCCGGTAATGGCGGTCTCCCCCATGTACCAGGATTCGTTAAAACGCTCCCGTTTCCAGGTGCGATCGGGAATAAGCCCCCCCTGTTCGCTATCCAGGGGTAACTTGTATCCGTGCCCCAGGCCCAGATCTCTGGCCATGGCCGCAATACGGTCGATGCCAAGGCGCATGGACATATGATAGAACCAGACATCGCAGCTTTCCCGCATCGCCTTCTGCAGATCGGTGGAGCCGTGCCCTCTGCGCTTCCAGCAGCGGAAATCGCGGTTGCCGATCCTGGTTTTACCTTCACAGAAGATGGGTTGATCTACCTGGCTGATTTCTGGATGTGAAGCTGCCAGCAACGCGATTACCGGCTTGAAGGTCGACCCGGGCGGATATTGCCCGCTGATGGCACGATTCTGCAGAGGCGTCCGGGGATTGTTGAGAAGTTCGAGCCAGGCATTAGTGCTGATTCCATTGGTGAAAATATCCGGATCGTAGGTCGGGCTGCTGGCCAGCGCCAGAATCTGGCCGTTGGTGACATCCAGCACCACTGCAGCTCCGGCCATCCCGTCTAATTCTCTTTGCGCACATTGCTGCAGGTTTTTGTCCAGGGTCAGAATCAGGTTCTGCCCTGGTGTGGGTTGGTGTTTTACCCGTTGCCGCAGCAGCTTGCCTTTGACGTCGACTTCCACCATGAGCTGCCCATCGTTGCCGCGCAGGGTGGAGTTAAGGTGCCTTTCCAGCCCCCCTTTGCCGACTAGATCACCGGCACGATAGGTGCTGTCGTTATGTTTGTGTGCCAGCTCCTCGGCGCTGATTAACCCCACACGCCCGAAGATGTGGGCTCCGGCGCTGCCACTCGGATAGCTGCGTACCGGTCTGGCCTCTATTATCATCCCCGGCAGGTACATCGAGTTTTCGCTGAGCTGCTCCACCTGTTCCCTGGTTATGCCGGTTTTCAGCGGTATGGGCAGGTACTGCGGAAAATATTTATATTTATCCCAGTTTTCCTCAATTTCTTCTGTGCCGCATGCAAGGATTGCAGCAATATCTTCAATCAGCGCAGCTTTGTCAGTCACATCCTGGCGTAGCACAGAAACACTGAACGAGGGCCGATTTCCAACGAGAATTTCGCCGTTGCGGTCGAATATTATTCCGCGGGGCGCCGCAATGGGGAGGTACCGGGTGCGGTTTTTTTGCGCCAGAAATTCAAAATGATCAGCTTTGATCACCTGCAGATACCAGAGACGCGCGGCTATGAGGAGGAAAATAATAGCCACGGCGAATAGCAGCCACTCAAACGAACGTGTTCTGTGCTCATCATCTGGAGGTGGAGCATGCAGTGGCATGATCAGACCTCCCTTTTGTACGGGGCGCTTGACTCCAGGCCAACACCAAGGCTGAGTTTGGTGAAAAGAGGGCGTAGAATAAGTGCAGCGGCCAGATTGACTAATATCTGCATGGGAATAGAGCTGAGGATCTGCGGCCAAACCTGGTCACGATCGGAGAACAGCAGCAGAATAAAAATGGATAAGAGGGCAAAAGCGCCTGTTCCAGCGATCGTCGCGAAGGGCAATACCAGCGGGTTGTCAGCATTGATCTGGCGTCTGAAGCCTGCCGTCAGCATGAAAATTGTAAGAAGAATTATCGCATGAAAGCCAAAGGTCACTCCGCTGAAGACATCGAGCAGGCACCCGAGGGTAAACGCACAGACGCCACCAGCACCAAAGGGAGCCTGAAAACCCAGATACAGGACTATCAGCAGGGTGGTATTGGGGCAGGGGATCTGCGGCAGCAGCATGGTCCAGAGGGTAGTCTGGGCTACGAGGAGCAAGGTGCTCAGTGGAAAGAAGAAAAACCAGTACTTCATTGTTCCTTCTCAACTATTACGAGGACTTCCTCCAGGCGGGAAAAATCTACCGCCGGCTTTGCCGTGATTGTCTGAAACAGACCGTATTCTGGAGTCTGAACCGCGGTGATAGTACCGAGCGGGAGGCCTTTGGGGAATACGCCCCCATTGCCGGAGGTTATGATGTGGTCACCGATATTGGCTTTTTCCAGGCGGGAGGCGTACTCACAGGAGAGGTTAGCTCCGGTCCCGCGCGCAACAGTTCTGATGCGGTTGCGCTGCACCAGTGCCGCCACTGCAGAGGATGCATCGGTAATGAGCAATACCCGGGAGCTTTTTGCCGCACACTTAATGGTTCTTCCTACAACACCTGACGCCGCGACCACGGGCATATTCTCCTGAACTCCGGAATCGGTACCTTTATTGATAGTTATAGTACGGAACCAATTCAGTGCATCGGCAGAGATCACTTGAGCCGGGACAGCCTTCCCCTTTACGCTATCGCGAAAGTCCAGCAGTTTCTGCAGGCGGCTATTTTCCGCGCTCAGTTCATTGTTTTCGATCTCGAGGTGGTTCAGTAGCTGCAGCTTGAGCAGGAGCGCATCGTTTTCTTGTTTGACGCCAACCAGGTGCAGATAATCCTGCCACAACGTGATTGCGTCATTGGTTACCCTGGTTGTCCCTCGGCTCAATGGTTCGGTCAGCAGCAAGATGCTGCGTTCAAACAGATTGGTGTTCGGCTTCGTGCGCAGGTTGTAGCTGTAAAGCAACAGGGCGCATAGAAGGAGGATAAGGAGCGCGAACAGGCGCTTTTGCAGATTAAGAAAATCAAGCATTTAACCAGGGCTCAGTGTAAATAATGGATTGCTGTTTTTATCTGCTTGGCGTTTAATTCCAGCATAACCTCAGCTGCTTACCGCCACGCGGCGCAGCAGATCAAGCTCGTCAAGTATTTTACCTGAACCTAACACCACGCAGGACAGAGGTTCATCAGCTATTACCACCGGTAAGCCGGTTTCTCGGTGGAGCAACTTATCTATATTACGCAACATGGCTCCACCGCCGGCCAGCACGATCCCTTTATCTACAATATCTGCCGCCAGCTCAGGTGGGGTCCGCTCCAAGGCGACCCGCACCGCTTCCACAATAGCATTGACCGTTTCTGCCATGGCCTTGCGGATTTCTGCAGAGCCAATATTCAGGGTGCGTGGAATTCCCGTCACCATGTCGCGTCCTTTGACATCCATGCTTGATTCTTCATCACCTTCAAGGGCACTGCCGATTTCGATCTTTATCTGCTCTGAGGTACGCTCACCAATGAGCATGTTGTATTGGCGTTTAAGGTGCTGGGTGATCGCTTCATCGAGTTTGTCTCCCCCGACGCGCACACTCTGAGCGTAAACTATCCCCGCAAGAGAGATAATCGCCACTTCGGTAGTACCGCCACCAATATCTACAATCATGCTGCCATGTGCTTCAGTTATAGGCAGCCCTGCGCCGATAGCTGCAGCCATCGGTTCTTCAACCAGATAGACTTCCCGTGCTCCAGCTGATTCGGCCGATTCTTTGACGGCGCGCTTTTCCACCTGAGTGATCCCCGAAGGGACACAGATGACAATGCGCGGCCGTACCAGCGCCTTGCGGTTGTGTACTTTCTGGATAAAGTAGCGCAACATCTCCTCGGTGATATCAAAGTCCGCGATGACCCCATCGCGCATAGGGCGGATAGCGACTATGCTTCCTGGAGTACGCCCGAGCATTTTTTTGGCCTCTACCCCGACCGCGAGCACCCTCTTGGCGCCGGTGGCATCTTTCTGCACCGCGACCACTGAAGGCTCACTCACCACAATTCCTTTGCCTCTGAGGTAAACCAGGGTGTTGGCCGTGCCTAAATCGATTGCGAGGTCGTTGGAAAAAACTCCCAGCAGGGCGTTAAAGATGTTCAGCATGATCCAAAATCTCTTTCGGTAAGTATGTTGGGGGCAGGGTTGGCGCCGCCGCTTCTTTTATTTTAAAGTGGAGAAGGCAGAGGCCAGCGGTATTTTTATGTCAATCATTCAAGCTAGCAGAAAGCCTGCAAGCACTCAAGTTTAAAAGTAAATGTACTATGCAAATATCCTCTGGGCTGCCAGCGGGGCGCGGAAAATCTTCTTTATATAATATGTTGCATTTCGCCCTGTGCTTATCTAATATTCGACCCTGGTTTTATGCTGCGTCTGCTTGTGACTTACGCGTGTAATTGGATAAGCGCTTCTGGGGTGCTTCCAAGGAGAAACAAAGGAGAAAGACTAATATGCTCGACCTGATTCGTAAAAAGCAGAAAACATTCATTGTGAAGTTTGTTTTCTGGACCATTATAACCGCCTTTATTGGTACGATTTTCCTGGTGTGGGGGAAAGGGCAGGAGCAGAAAGAGCAGCTCACGGTTGCAGCTCGGGTGGGTAACATCGATATATCCTTCGATGAATTCCGGATCACGCAGAATAATTTATATAATCTGTATAAAAACCTGTACGGAGACGCCTTCACCCCTGAAAACGAAAAACAGCTTCAGCTTCCGCGCCAGGCGATGAATATGCTCATTGATCAGGCATTGCTCCTCAAGAAAGCCGATGAAATGGGGATAAAGGTGAGCAAGGATGAGCTTGTCTCTGCGATAGCTTCGGCAGAAGCCTTCCAGGTTGACGGTGCATTCGATAAAAAAAGATATGTCGAGGTGTTGAGTTATCAACGCATGACGCCGCAGGACTTTGAGCAGATGCAACGCCGCCAGATGTTGGTCAACCGGGTGCGTGCCCATATTATGGGGCAGGTACAGGTCAGCGATGCAGATGTGGTGGAAGAGTTTCGCCGCCTCAAGGAAAAGATAAATCTGGCGTATATAGAGTTTAAACCGCAGGACTACCTCGACGCAGTCGAACTGGATGAGGCGGCAATTGAGCAATATTACGCCGAAAATAAAGAGCAATACAGGGTCCCGGAACAGGTGGCGCTGGAATATGTGGAAGTTTCTGCAGCCTCGGTACGCGCTGAGGTTGAACCGACGCCAGAAGAGCTGGAACGTTACTATCAACGCCATTTGGACAAATTCAGTATCGAAGAGCAGCTTCAGGCCCGGCATATCCTGTTTAAGGTTGCGCAGGATGCAGATTCACAGACACGCCAGGCCAAACAGGCACAGGCGCTGAAAGTTCTTGCCGAACTTGATACCGACAACTTTGCGACGCTGGCCAAACGTTACTCCGAAGATTCGGAGAGTGCCGCCGCAGGGGGCGATCTGGGATATTTCAAACACAACACTTTTGATCCAGCATTTGAAAATGCCGCCTTCGCCCTGGGGACAGAGGAAATAAGTGGCATTGTAGAAAGCAACCTGGGGTACCATATTATCCAGGTTACGGAGCATATTCAGGCAGGCTACAAGCCCTTTGAGCAGGTGCGCGAACAGATTGTCGAAGACTTTACCGCAGAGCAGAGCATCAAGCTTGCCTACGAAAAGGCTATTGACGCCTACAATATGAATCGCAAGCAGGGCGGCATTGTAACTGCCGCGCAACAGCTCGGATTGTCTCCGCTGAAGACCGGCCTTTTTGCTCGGAATGAAACCATTGAAGGGATAGGCAACGCTCCGGAGCTTGGCAACCAGGCTTTCGGTGTTTCAGAGGGAACGATGCTCAAGCCTCTTAAAGTGAGAAATAAGGTGGTTCTGGCACAGGTAGCAGAGCGCAAGCCAAGCTACATTCCCGACTTGGTGCAGGTGCGCTCCGCGGTCGAGAAGCAGGAGCGTCTGCACAAGGCCACAGAGTTGGCCCAGCAGCAGGCCGACGCGGCTATCCAGGCACTACAACAGGGAAGCGAGATGGCTGCCGTGGCATCTTCTCCATCTGCGGTGAAGGAGACCGGCCTGTTTGCGCGCAATCTGGGCGGCGTCGTCCCCGGAATTGGCCCAAATGAAGAGCTGGCGCAAGCGGCATTTTCCTTGAGTATTGAGCATCCGGTGGCGGAGCAGGTATATCGGCAGGGTGGTAATTTTTATGTAATAAAATTGAAGCAACTTCAGCCGGCCAATCCAGCCGAATTGAGTCAGGAAGAATCTGACGCCCTGGAAGTCGAAGTTCGGCAGGCAAAGCAGGATGCCGCGCTGCAGGATGTGCTGGATGAGGAGCGTCAGCGGGTTGCCATAACCATTGCACCAACCATTTTAAATTCGATGAAAGAGGAGTAATCCACTATGACACCGGTTATTCTCGAATCTGATTGCCCGGAACTGCAGCTGGTGAATAAAGGCAAGGTCAGAGATGTATATGATGTGGGCGAGCACCTGCTCATTCTCACCAGCGACCGCATTTCCGCCTTTGACGTAATTATGAATGAAGGAATTCCGGATAAAGGGCGGGTGTTGACGGAAATTTCCAAATTCTGGTTTGAAAAAATGGGCGCCATTATTCCGCACCATATAATCAGCACCACTGTGGACGAGTACCCCGCTGTAGCGCAGCAATATCGTACCCAGCTCGAAGGGCGCAGCATGCTGGTTAAAAAAGCCCGCCCTTTACCGGTGGAGTGTATTGTGCGTGGCTATATTTCCGGTTCCGGCTGGAAAGAGTATAAAGAAAAAGGCTCGATCTGCGGCATTGCCCTGCCCAAAGGACTCAAGGAGAGTGAACGGCTGCCAGAAGTGATTTTCACCCCCTCAACCAAGGCTGAATTGGGCGCGCACGATGAAAATATCCCCTTCAGCAAGGTGGAAGAGCTTTGTGGTGTCGATATTGCGGCGCAACTGAAGCACACCGCCATCACCATATATGAGCGCGCGCGCGATTATGCCGAAACCAAAGGGATCATTATCGCCGACACCAAGTTTGAATTCGGCATTTACAATGGTGAGCTGATCTGGATCGATGAAGCGCTGACTCCTGACTCTTCCCGTTTCTGGCCGGCAGATGAATATAAGCCCGGTGGGCCGCAGCCAAGCTTCGACAAACAGTTTCTGCGTGACTATCTCGAAACCCTGGATTGGGGCAAAACTGCCCCCGCCCCCCCCCTGCCCGCAGAGATCGTCCGGAAGACGGCAGAGAAATATAAAGAGGCCCTGCTGCGCCTGACCAAATAAACACCGGGTGGTGTACAAATCCATTGACAGCAGCCAGAATGGTTTGATATAACCACCTCCGACTTAAGGGGCTATAGCTCAGCTGGGAGAGCGCTTGAATGGCATTCAAGAGGTCGGCGGTTCGATCCCGCCTAGCTCCACCATAAAAAAACAAGCACTTACGGGTTTTTCCTGTAGGTGCTTTTTTTATTTACCCAGCGGAGCTGACAAACAAAAACCCCCCGGCTTTTGTGCCAGGGGGGGGTTGTTCTGGAAGGAGTTCTGGCCGGGATCAGTAACCACCGCCGAGGGTGCGCAGGATCTCAGGATCTTTCTCATCCTGTGCAAGTACCAGGTGGCAGGTGTCGCAATTCATTGAGATCACCTCTCCGCTTTCAGTTTCATGCATGTCGTTGTGACAGCGCAGACAGCCGATGGAGAAATCGAAATCCTCGGTGTGGCCAATGTGGTTAGTGTAGGTATTCCACTTGACGTTCATCGTAGGGAAGACATTTTCACTGTACGCTTCCTGGATACCAACAATCGCTTTTTGCAGCTCTTCGGGGTTGTCCTGGCCAATTTCAGGATAATTTTGGGTGTACCAGCTGGTCAGGTCCGCCGCAATGCGCGTCTTGGCTTCATCATGACTGACATATTCTTTCTGCACAACTTCCATTGCTTTTTTCTTTATGAAGGGGATTTCCGCGGAGATCTTTCCCTCAAGGATTTTGTTGTCAATGGCGCGTCCCGGCGGCAGGTACATGTGCGTCGGGCGGTTGTGGCAGTCAATGCAGTCCATTTCCCGTACCTGTGCATATTCAATTTCCGTGTCTGTCGGGGCGCGGAAAACTTTTTCGGTCCCGTCCGCCTGTTGAAGAATCACCTCCGGGATTTCCGTGCGCTCCCAGTCTGCCGCTTTGTAGGTAATCTTGTTTTCCGGTGCCACATGCCAGTGAATTCCATTGGCGCTGGTGGTGCGTTCCCCGGCCGAACCGATTTTCATCATCAGCACGCTCTGGACATGGGTATTTTCTTCATCGGTCAGAAACTTGTCACGGATCACAAGCTTATCGCCATGGAACTTCTCTGGACGATGGCACTCCTCGCAGGTGTCGCGGGCAGGGCGAAGTCCGTGCACAGGCGTTTTGATCGGCTTTGCGTATGTGTTAAAGGCGACAGCGGCCAACTGGCGCGCCCCCGAAATCTTTGATTTGACAAACCATGTCGCTCCGGACCCGATATGACATTCGACACAATTAACTCGAGAATGGGGGGAGTTCTGGTAAGCAGTGTATTCCGGATTCATCACCGTGTGGCAGAATTTTCCGCAGAAAGCGTTGGATTCCATGTAATGGTAGCCGCGGTAGGTCAGCAATCCTATGACGAAGAGGCTGATCCCGGTCAGAAATACTGCGAAGAAGACCAGCCGGCGCATTATGTTGAATTTGGTGGGATCGGTAAAAAAGTCGCGCAGATATTCCAGAGTGAAGAGGCGCACCTCTTCTTTTCCTTTAAAAAAGAACAGGCCGAGAAAAACCAGAACCAGTCCACCAATAAATGCCGGACCCAGAATCATATAGATCAGGGCGGCGATGTAAGTATTGTCAATGTGGGCGATCAGGTCGTAGAGAATAGCCACGAAAAGCAATGGGAATACGGCGGTGACAATCATCGCTCCGACAAGAGAAACGCGGCTGCGTGCGATGCCTTTGGTAAAAGCTGAAACGATGTCGGTAAGTTTTTTCATTCTATGGTCCTTTTTGGTTTATAATTTCGGCGCGTTCGGCTGGGGGTGGCAGCAACGTGGCCGGCAGACAGGCTGGTTTGGGGTTTCAAGACGAAAAGCGATGACATGGTGGCAAGCGGCAACCGCCAGGTAAAATCTGACGTATACGGTCTGGTAAGTATAGTTAGGGACACTGTTTTGTCAATAATAGAAAAACTAATGCAGTCGATTAAGCAACCGACTGCAATAACTAGCAAAACCAATGTTTTAAGCTGCCCTGCAGGGAACTTTGAAGCTGCATAGAATGTGAACATTCTTTCTGTGCAATCGATTTTTGCGGGTCAAGACGGAAATATATCATATATTGCGGGTCAAGATCATCCCGATAGCTGGAGAATTCGTATCTATTATACTTAGCCCTGCGCTCCTATCTTTAAGCATCATTTTGAGTTTAATTTAAAATCAGGCAAGGCTGGTATTATAAGTTGAACAAGCTATGCTTAACGCCTGCAGAGATTTTCCCAAATGGGTGGGCAGCCATGGCATCAAGATAAGAGGAAATATAATATCCCCCGGAGGTGGCGTTGAGTAAGAGCGTGCGGGCAAGGGTTCTCCCTTTTTTAGTATTTATGGTGTTTGTGGGGGCGGAAGAGCTCTTTCGGTTTTTTATAAGCAGGGATTTTCCTGTTCCAGAACAACTGCTGCTTTACCTGTATCCTGTGAAAGCGGGGATCGTTGCTGTGCTGCTTTTAGTGCTGTGGCCACATTACCGAGAGTTGCGTTTTGGTGATGTTCTGCAGTGGAAGAATACTTTACTCAGTCTGAGTATAGGGCTTTTGATCTTTTGGGTGTGGATTCAAATGACCGCAGAATTTGCCACCATTGGGGAATCTGCGGGATTCAAAATAGAGGCATATAAAGAGGGCCTGGTCCGCAACGCAATGATCGGAGTTCGTCTTTTCGGCCCCTTTCTCCTCTTCCCTTTTATGTAATATCTTTTCTTGCTTTCCTTTTTATTCCGCTATCTTGTCAAAAAAGAATTTATGCAAGTCTCGATAGGAAAATTTACCTGGTTTTCCTTTTTAGCCACAGCAGTTCTTTTTGGATTGGAACACAATCTTTATCTTGCCGGTATCTGTGCCGGGATTCTGTTTAATCTTGTTCTGTATCGGACGCGGAGTATTTTTCAGTGCGTTTTAAGTCATGCTACTGCTAATTTAGCGTTGGGCATCTACGTGCTCAATTCCGGGAATTGGCATTTTTGGTAATTGCAGGCCCAGTTTCGCCCTTAGCTTCTAGAGGCCAGCATCAGTTTTCTGCATACTGACGTTTCTCCGGGCCGAAATAAAAGTGTTTTCCATCATTCGGGCGCCGGATAGGATCTTGGCCAACAACGGCCCAGCCCGAGGTGCGGAGGAACTTTTTTATTTTACCCGTAAGGAGCTTGTTCTCTAAGGTCGCGGGGGCAACATAGTCAAACTCACCGCTGGAATATTGTACGCGCACTAACATAAGCTCGCTCCTTTTAGCCATTGAAGGTACCTATTTCTGCGGATGTGTATTAACGGTGCAGATGTGTATTAAATGTAATATGCAGAAGTGATGCCGATTAATGTAATAGCGGGTTAATTTTTCCAAGTGTGCGTATTTAAAGCTCTTAAAGTCATTAGTCTTGCCATCTGCGTGAGGCGCAGTAAAATTAATGTGTAAACATATTCGTCAATAGTGTCGGAAAACTTTACTGCTTTGTGGGGATGCGCAACACCCTTAAGATTTGTCAGCAATATCAGCTAGTTTTTTTACAGGCTTTCTTTGCGCCTTAATGTTTGGATAGAGGGAAATGGTTGATTATCATTGTCATATTCTTCCTGGAGTCGATGACGGGAGTAAGACACTGGAAGAGTCTTTGGAAATGGCGCAACAGTTGGTTTCTGCAGGTTTTCGGCATGTTTATTGTACCCCCCACTGTATTACCGGATTATACGATCTGTCATTGAGGCAGATTTATGATTCAGTAGCTCAACTGCAACAAGCCATTGCAGATTCAGGTCTTCCATTGCTGCTTGAGGTGGGAATGGAATATTATCTGGATGATTTTTTCTTTGACCGTCTGCGCAATCCCATTCCCCTCGGTGATTCCCGCCTCCTTTTATTCGAACTCCCATCCTTTGGAGATGTCAGGTTATTGCCCGCAGCTGTTGCCAGGATATTAAGCCATGGTTTGACCCCGGTTCTGGCCCATCCTGAGCGCTATTTTGCGTTTAATCGGAATAAGGAGGCTGCGGGCGTGGCCGGTCACTTCCGCCTGGAGCGGTGGTTTGAGCGAGAAGCATCACTGCCACCTTCTCTGCTTGAGGCAGTGGATATGGGATGTCAACTGCAAGCGGATTTAGGCAGCTTTAACAGAGTATATGGCAAGCATACTGAAAGACTTGCCCTGCTGCTGCAAAACCTCGGCATGTATACCTATTACGGCAGCGATGGGCATCATCCCGCGCAGCTGCGGAGAATTTTACACAACAATAAAGGATTACTTAATTTAAAGAGAGCAGTAAAGGTCGGGCCAAACACTTGAAAGGTTTATTCTGTGGGTTAATCTTCGTGTATTAACAAAAGAGCTCTTCTGTTAGAATTCCAACTAATTTCGCAGACCCTGGAATTTCCCGGGTGTCAAAAAAAGGATGATTTCATGACTATGACGACAGTAGAAAAGATCCGCTCCGGAAAAAACAAGATTGCAGTGGTAGGGATGGGATATGTCGGCTTGCCTCTGGCGGTGGCGTTTGGCAAATGCTGCAGTGTAATCGGCTTTGATATCGATGCGCATAAAATTGAACAGCTTAAAAGTGGCCATGATGCGACCGGTGAGGTCTCTACAGATAATTTGAGGAATAGCCCGCTTGAGCTTACCGCCGATCCTGCAGCTCTTAAGCAGGCATCTTTTTTCATTGTCACGGTCCCGACTCCGATAGACATCAATAAGAATCCTGACCTTGGCCCGGTGCGTGCCGCTTCTGTAACGGTGGGTAAATATCTGCAGGCAGGTTCGATTGTGGTCTACGAATCTACCGTGTACCCCGGGGTTACTGAAGATATCTGTATCCCTTTACTCGAAGAGCATTCCGGTCTTACCTGCGGCAAGGACTTTACTGTCGGCTACTCACCCGAAAGGATCAATCCTGGAGATAAGGTTTACACGGTGGATAAAATTGTCAAAGTGGTCTCCGGGCAGGACGCAGCTACGTTGGATACGGTGGCGGGGGTTTATGAACTGGTTATCAGCGCCGGGGTGCACCGAGCCAGCTCCATCAAGGTAGCAGAAGCGGCGAAGGTCATTGAAAACACGCAGAGAGATCTGAATATTGCCCTGATGAATGAGCTATCCATTATTTTTGGCAAGTTGGATATTTCCACCCGCGACGTTCTCGCCGCTGCGGGGACAAAATGGAATTTCCTCCCCTTTACCCCCGGCTTGGTGGGGGGACACTGTATCGGGGTTGATCCGTACTATCTCACCCATAAAGCTGAAGAGGTCGGCTATAATCCGCAGGTGATCCTTGCCGGACGCCGGATTAACGACGGCATGGGCAAGTACGTCGCGGAAAATACGGTAAAAAATATGATCCGCGCGGGAAAAACCATCAAGGGTAGCCGTGTTCTGGTGCTGGGTCTGACGTTTAAGGAGAATGTTCCGGATGTTCGCAACACCAGAGTAATTGACGTGGTTAAGGAACTGCAGGAGTATGATATAGATGTGGTTGTCAATGATCCCGTGGCAGATGCAAACGAGGCTCTTAGAGAATATGGCTTGGAGCTTACTGCGCTTGAGAAGGTCGGTCCGGTAGATGCTATCGTCCTGGCTGTTGGCCACGACGCTTTTAAGTCAATTTCACTGCACGAACTCAAAGGGATGTGCAGATCGGAGAGCGCCCACCAGGCAGTATTGATCGATGTAAAGAGCTGCATTGCAGCGCAAGAGGCCAGAGATGCCGGTTTTGCCTACTGGTCGCTGTAGCGGGGTGGTGTAACGCCAAGGCGCAGGTTCTCAGTTGAGGCCTGCGTCTTGGCTAAGGATATTGGTTGGTCTTGATGGGACTTGATATAGATTGTCAGGGTGGTTCTCTCGCAGAGAAAGCATAGTTTATGCCAGCAACATACGAAGCATTGAAAAGTGAACTGCAGCAGAAGCAGAAGGTCTGGCTGATCACCGGTTGCGCCGGCTTTATCGGTTCAAGTCTGCTGGAGGCGCTGTTGAAACTGGATCAGCGCGTTATCGGGGTAGACAATTTTTCTACCGGATACCGGCACAACCTAAGCGCAGTGGAGCGCAATGTTTCGGGTCCGCAGTGGCAATGCTTCACTTTTGTGGAGGGGGATATCTGTGCTCTTCCACTCTGTGAGCGCCTTTGTTGCGGGGTGGATTACGTGCTCCATCAGGCGGCATTGGGCTCTGTGCCACGTTCCATAAAGGATCCTCTCGCCACTAACCGGAATAATATTGACGGTTTTCTCAATATGCTTTCTGCTGCGCGGCGCGCTGAGGTTGAAAGTTTTACCTACGCTTCCTCCAGCGCTGTGTATGGTGACCATGCCGCCCTGCCTAAAACCGAAGAGGCAATAGGGCAACCCTTGTCGCCTTATGCGGTCACCAAGTATGTAAATGAACTGTATGCCGGAGTTTTTGCGCTGAATTATGGCTTTGGTGCGATAGGGCTGCGTTATTTCAATGTGTTCGGTCCGCGCCAGGATCCACAAGGCTCGTATGCGGCGGTTATCCCGCGCTGGATAGCGTCCATGCTCCATGACAAACCGGCATATATAAATGGCGATGGGGAAACCAGCCGGGATTTTTGTTATATCGACAACGTCGTTCAGGCTAACCTGCTCGCTGCGCGTGCGGCAAAGGGGGCGAAAAACCAGGTCTACAACATCGCCCTGGGGGACCGGACCACGCTGAATGAACTTTTTGTTGCTATAAAAGAGGCAATAAACCAAAGTGGTATTGCTTATGTTCTGGAGCCGATTTACGCGGATTTCCGCGCTGGGGATGTCCGCCATTCTCAAGCTGATATCGCTAAAGCCAGACGTTTACTCCATTACGCGCCCGCCTGGCGGGTACAGGAGGGTATCCAGCAGACCGTTTCCTGGCATGTCAGGCAACACAGGGAATGATCTGCCGTTTGGAGAGTGAAACGAGAAGGTCGGAACTATTTTCAGGTGCTCCTTTCTATTGCTATATCCGTGTCAATCAATCCTAACCACTCCCAAATTGCGCGTGCGCTTTAAGCGCACCAGAGCAGGTCTTGTATGATCGCATCTTTAATCGCGGAAGAGTTTTCCAGAAATATCGGTCTTTTGAGTGAGGATGAACAGGCCCGGCTCCTTAAGGCCCACGTTGCAGTGGTTGGAGCCGGAGGGGTGGGGGGGCTGCACATTCTGACTTTGGCACGTCTGGGGGTGGGCAACTTTACCATCGCGGATCCTGATGTCTTTGAGGCTGCCAATGTAAGCCGCCAGTTTGGCGCTTCACAACAGAGCTATGGGCGCAACAAGGCCGAAGTCCTTGCCCAGATGGTGCAGGATATCAACCCGGAAGCCAAAGTTACGGTTTTTAGTGAAGCCGTTACCCGGGAAAACGTTGCAGCCTTTTTTGCCGGGGCTGAGGTTCTGGTCGATGGGATAGACTTTTTTGAATTTGACATCAGGCGCATGCTTTTTTATGAGGCTAAAGCACG
Organism: uncultured Desulfuromonas sp.; assembly: GCA_964444945.1. Taxonomy (GTDB): domain Bacteria; phylum Desulfobacterota; class Desulfuromonadia; order Desulfuromonadales; family Desulfuromonadaceae; genus JAIVHC01. The sequence goes on along the minus strand of CAYUJC010000008.1, from coordinate 21,016 downwards.
TGGCTTGTATGCTGTTACCTGCGCCCCTTTAGGTTTTGGGAGTACCTTGCAGGTTTTCGCCCCCGACGGGATGGACTTCGATACCTATTTCGGGACGTCGGTTGATTTTCCTCTGGAGAAAAACCTGTCCTGTTTCGCCGCCGGCCTGGCTCCAAGACCATATCATATAAAGTATATGGATCTGAGTAAGGTGGATGTCCAGCACAAAAAGGGGCCCGCAGTGGCTCCGGCATGTACTCTGGCAACTTCATTGCTCACCACCGAGGTGGTCAAGATTCTCACTGGTAGCTGTCCCGTGCGCGCAGTTCCACATTACATCCAGATTGACCTCTATCGGCGCAAGCTGAAAAAAGGTTATCTGTTCCTGGGCGGGAAGAACCCGCTGCAGCGCCTTAAAGCCTGGTTGATCTATCGGGAATTTAAAAAAAGGATGGGTTAAATCATTATGCGAAGATCTGGTTTTACTATGTTGAGCATATTGCTCTTATTGCTGCCGGTCCTGTCTGTGGCGGCGGTGCCTGCTCCGCAGGAAATTACGTGCCTGACGCCGGAAGAGGTCGCTCGCAACGTGTACCATCGGGATATAGGCCAGGATATGCGGATGACCGGCACCATGGAGCTTATCAGTAAAAGCGGGCATCTGCGCCGGCGGGAATTGACTACATACCGAAAAGATACCCCCACCCAGCGCATGGTGCTGATCCGTTTTACCGCGCCAGCAGATATTGATGGAACCGCTTTTCTGGTCATAGAAGACACTACAGACAACACCACCCGCCAGCACCTGTACCTTCCGGCCCTTAAACGGACGCGCCGCATAGTGTCAGCCCAGCAGGGGCGCAGTTTTGTAAATTCAGATTTCACCTATGAAGATATGCAGCGCCATCCTGTGGAAGAGTGGAACTATCACCTGGAAGAGCCGCAACTCGTTCTGGGGCGGAAGTGCTACGAGTTGCACAGCAGCCCCAGACCGGGAACAGATACCCAGTATCAAAAGGTGGTCTCCTGGATTGATATGGATACATTCGCCCCCCTGAAAATTAAATTCTGGAACGCAAAAGGGGAGCAATTTAAAACCTATACGGTACAGAAATTTGAAATTATAGATGGTATAGCAACTGAGCTTGTGACTCTGATGGAGAATCATAGCGATCAACATAAAACCCGCATGAGCACCACTGCCATCGAGTATAATCGCGGGTTGCCGGACTATCTGTTCACCCAAAGAGCGCTGGAAGGTGAATATTGAGACATGCAGGCTGCTCTTTGCCCAGTATTTAAACCATTCTCGGAGTTTTGAAGCGATGAAGAGATGCGCCGCGCATACGTATACCTGGCTGTTTCTGTACTGCGTCCCGCTGTTGTTTTTTGGATTTGCAGGCGCAGCAGGCGCGGAGGCAGCGGTTCAATCCCAAACCCCCTCCCCCAGCGCAGATGCTGGAGGGGCCACGGCTACGCTGAACGCGCTCCCGCCCTCACCTTATTCCTTCACCCCCGCTCCCGCACCCTTAACCCTTGAACCAGCCCCCTCTATCTCCTGGACCAGCTGGGGGAAGCTGTATGGCTACACGGCGAAAGATATAAACCAGCAGCTGGATGAGGATGATGACCTGAGCAGGCTGCAGGCGCGTCTGGGGGTTGACCTGGATAAGCGCCTGGAGCAGAAAAAACTCAGCGCGCGGATATCCCTGGAGGCCGATCGGCTCTTCTACGCTGCAGATGAAGCCGACAAAGATACCGATATCACCCTGTATGAAACCTACCTCCTGTTAAGTGGGCCACGCTGGGACTTCTCCTTCGGGAAGCAGCGGGTGCGCTGGGGCAAGAGTGACCAGCTCTCCCCCCTTGACAGCATCAATCCGGAGGATATGCGGCAGTTCATCACCGTCGATTTGGAAGAGCGCAAGGACCCCTCATGGCTGGGGCGTTTCCGTACCCATGGCCAGCGTCTTTCCGTGGAAGCGATAGTGAGCCCCTGGTTCGAAGAATCGCAGATCGATTATTTCGATTCTAACTGGGCCCTGTATCGTAACCTGCGCCAGTCTATTCTGAACCATCCAGGACTACCTCAGGCTGCCAAAGACTACACCTCCGCCCTGCGCGTCCATGAAACAAAACCCTCAGATTCACTGGAAAATATGTCCGGAGCGTTGCGCCTCCTGTGGCAGGGTGAGCACGCCGACTTTGCCTTGAGTCACCACTATGGCTGGGAGACTTTGCCCTGTATAACCAGTTTTCCGGTTAAAGGTATCGCGTTCGACGGGGATCCTGGCACTGACCCTGAAGCCCTGATGGGGACAGCGGAATTGACCGCCACCGCGGTTGAGGCAGAGTTCAAACGCCAGAAAATTACCGGATTCGAGTGGGAGACGGTCCTTGACCCCGTTGGCTTTCGCGGGGAGCTCGCTTATATCGACAAGGTCTCGTTCTTATCTGCCGATTTGACCTCAATCCGTCGCACCGCAGGGCATCTGGTGACAGGGATAGACTACATCTCGGCAAGTGAGTGGTATCTCAATCTGCAGGCGTCCTGGTACCATATCTTTGACTATGACAAGAAAATTCTGTATTTCGAGCGCGATAATGTCTCCCTTCTGGGAGAAATCAGCAAGCCGGTGTGGCGGGGCAATCTGGAGTTCGCCACCCGGTTCAATTACACCCTTACCGACGCAAGTTTCTATGTTCAACCCAATGTGACCCTGAATTACTTTACCAATACAGAATGTGAAATAGGTTTGAATATTTTCAGCGGCGCGGGGGACACTATATTTGGCTCCCATGACCAGGCAGACCAGGTATATGCGCGGATTGTCGTATACTGGTGATGAAAACAAACATATCGAAACCAAAGTCGCTGCTGCCAGAGAGGGCATAATATGATCCGTAAAGCTGTTGATAAAAACACCCAGGCCATCTTCAGACATCCGCGCGTTTATCTCGCTGCCCTGGCGCTGCTGACGCTGTTCTTCGGCTATTTCTACGCTACCCTGCCGACTGAAACTTCGGTTGAATCGCTGATTGTAGAAAATGACCCCGACCGACGCTTTTATGAGGGCTTTAAAGAGCAGTTTGGTGAAGATGAGTTTTTGGTCGTAGGGTTTCAGCATGAGCACCTGTTCAGCCCTGAAATTCTGGCCCTTATTAAGCAACAGACGGACAGGCTGGAACAGATAGAAGAGGTTAAGGAAGTAGTATCGCTGAGCAATGTAGAAAATATTATCGGCACCGATTTCGATTTTATTGTCGAACCTCTGGTTGATGAACTCCCCCGGAACAGCTCCGAAAGCAACCTGATTCGCCAGCGGGCCACAGCCAACCCGTTGATTCTGGGCAACCTGTTTTCCAGTGAAACCAGCTCCGCGCTGTATCTGATCCGGACGAAGGCCCATCCCGGCGACGAAGGTTATGATGCCCGCCTGGTTGCCAAAGTAAGAGATGTTTTTTCAGCGGAACAGGGGGCACCCGACATCTCCTATCATATTGCGGGCTGGCTCGTTACCGATGTAAGCATGAGTCAATACATGGCCCGGGATATGATGTTCTTCATGCCGCTGACCTTTGGCATTATCGCGCTGTTTTTGTGGGTGTTTCTGCGCAACCTCTACGCAGTGGGTATCTCCCTGCTGACGGTGACTGTTGCATTGGTCTGGGCTATGGCCCTGCTCAACCTTATCGGTGGTGCCATGGGACCCATGACCTCGATTCTGGCACCGCTGATCATGGCGTTGATTGTGGCCGACGCTGTCCATATTTTTCAATACTTTCTCACCGCAACCGATGTCTCCAGCAGCCCGGTGACCAGAATCCACATTACCCTCAAACACTTGAGCATCCCCTGTTTTCTTACCAGCCTGACTACTGCGTTAGGTTTTGCGTCCCTGGGGCTCAGTGATATCCCCCCCATCAGACATTTAGGTATAGCAGCTGCGGGGGGGATGATGTTTGAATTTGTGCTGGTCTTCATGCTAATCCCGCTGTGTGTGTATGCGTTACGCAACAAATCGGGGGTGTGGTTCAGGAAGACCAGGATCGCTCCGGAGAATTCACCCGGACCTCTCTCCCTGGACCGGATCCTGTGCTGGTGGAGTACAAAGGTTGGCCATTACCGCAAAATCATTGTCGCCTGTACCCTGGTGGTTACTTTTTTGTCGCTGTATGCCTTGACCCAGGTTCAAGTGGAAACCAATTTAATCGACTACTTCAAGCAGGGGACTGAAGTCCGCACCGATGCCCAGTTCTTTGACCGTAACCTGGGGGGCGCCACGACCCTGGAGGTGTCCATAAAATCGGCAGAACTTGACTACTTTAAGAATCCTGAAGCACTGGAGATGATCGGAGCCATCGAGAACTACGTCACCAACTGGCCTTTTGTCACCAAAGCCACAAACCTCACCTCTTTTTTGCAACAGATGAATGCTGCATTTCATAACAACAGCGCTGAATTCTACCGCACCCCGCAAGAGCGGAATCTGATAGCGCAGTATCTGCTGTTGTACGACGGAGATGAACTGGCATATTTTATCAATGCTGACTACAACTGGGCGCGCCTCTCTTTTAAGATAAATGAGCACAGTTCCAGGATTCTGGAGGATAAAGTAGCGGCCCTGCAGCAGTATTTAGCGCAGAATTTCCAGCAGGATGATCTTGAATTCAACATCACCGGCAAAACATATCTGGTCACGAAGCTGGTAAACAGCATCATCTACGGCCAGATCCAGAGCTTGACCTTTGCCCTGCTTACCATCACCGCCCTGCTCTTCTGGGTGTTTAAATCGTTCCGCCTCGGGCTACTGTCAATTATCCCCAACATGTTTCCAATCATTATCAATTTTGGCATCATGGGGCTGTTTAACATCCCGTTGAATACCGCTACTGCCATTATTTCGGCCCTCGCCATCGGCATAGCCGTCGACGACACCATTCACTATCTGGTCCATTATCAGGAAGTTCGCAAGACCGGCGCATCAATCAATGACGCCCTTACAAGCAGTATCAGAGCAAAAGGGGGCGCCATTATAACAACCTCCATTATATTGACATGTGGGTTTGTGGTTTTATGTTTCTCAAGTTTTGTCCCCACTATTCAATTCGGGCTCCTGTGCTCAATTATTATGCTCACCGCGCTGGTGGGGGATTTGGTTGTGTTGCCGGCGATACTTGCTTTAGGCGCGCAGCGGCGCTGAAGTTAAGTTTATAGTGAGATTGCAAATGGGGGTTATGGTAGGGGTGATGGAAGTGTAAAGTTGTCCGACATTACGTAGCAGCACGGCGGGTAGCATAGCGGGGAGTAGATTGAAGAGGGTAGGACGACAAGGATTGTAAAGTGGAGTGTGACCCAAACATGCACCAACCCTGCACCAATCATGTAAAGAGGGCAACATATAGGAAAGGCATAAAAAAGGCGGACCCCACTTGCGGGCCCGCCTATTCAATTCAAGACGCCTATGTTACATGAGCGTCAACAGGGGGATGTCACTATTCTAGCTTTTTCTGCGGCGGGTGTAGAAACCAAGCCCTGCCAGACCTACACCCAGCAGGATGAAGGTAGAGGGCTCAGGCACAACGTTGATCGTTGCTGAACCATTTTGATTTGAGTACGCTGTGTACAGCGCGCCGTCGGGTACGCCAGGAACTTGAGTCGGAGTATCAATATTCATGTCGGTTGTAGTAAAGACCCATTCGAGAGGATACTTAGTAAACAGATCCATCCCACTTTCGTCCAACCAGAAGCCGCTAAGGTAATCTGTGAACTCAAAAAGCAGTTTCACGGTGCCCTGGTTTTGCAGATTAGTGCCTTCGAAATCAACAAAGGTATAACCAAGGCCATTTACGAGTGACATTTCCGCGATCATGGTGCCATTTCCAAATCCGGTGCCACCAGCGCCTGTCGGGGGGGCCGTGGCGCCCGGATTTGCGAAAACGGAATCCAATGCAGTGTCCAGATAAAAATCAAGGGTACCACTGGTGTACTGAACATCGATTTGGGTAACACCACTAGGCAGCACATTAAGACCGATTACGTGCCCTTCCAGGTTGTTCCACTGCGCGGTGACCTCATACCCGCCAAGTAGATTCAGCCCCTCCTTGTCGATAATAGCAGATGAGAGCAGATCGTTTACCCGCAGGTTACCACTGTCAAGAAATTTATCGCCTACGCTGAGGTCTCCGCTTCCATCAGTATCGTACTGAATGGTGCTGGTCTGGGATTGAAAGCCGATTTGATCGAAGAGCCCGGTTAGGGTGTCTGCATCATCGCTGCTGCCCGATGCCCCTGCTGCACCAACATCCCACATTATCGGTGCCGCAGAAACCTGCATCGCCGTGAAGGCCAATACTGCCAGTCCGAGTAAAAGTACTTTTGTTTTCATAACTTCCTCCTGTTTATCGGGTTAATGCGGATGACTTTTCATCCGTACTGTCTTTCTGTCCCTTGAAGGTATGCATACTCCGTACCAATGTGTAAGTGCATGTTTTTGTTGGACTGAAAAGAGGTGAAGGCTGGAGTGTAAGCTTTATCGACATGATTCCCGCCGAGTTTGACCCCTGCTTGGTAGAGACGGGGCAAAGAGACGAGTCGGGTTTGTTTACATTTTTATCCCTTCTGCCGGTTGCAAAAGTTCAGATGTGTGGCATTAATTATAGCACAGCAGAGTAAAAAACTCTGTGTTAGTATAAATGGGAAGACAAGGTGCGCTGAAGGCAAGAACCGCAGGCAGGTGTGGGGAGTTGACTTGGGGTGTTTACAAATATAACCGAATGGAATAACTGGTGAGCCTTTCTCCAGATTTAGCACGTTTTATGTTGAAGAATTTCCGTTTTTGCAGAGCGGACCCAGACAGCCTTGTGATGGAGAAGATTTATCACCTCAGATATCAGATCTACTGTATTGAACGTGGATTTGAGTGTTCAACGGATTACCCGCAGAAGCTGGAAACCGATCAATACGATAAATTTTCCGCCCATTTTTATGTTATCGCAGTTAAGAGCAAAACTATTATCGGGACGATACGCATCATCCTTAATTCTCCGCTGGGGTTCCCGGTGGAACATTTTTTTGATCTGGACAAAAACTTAAAATATAACGGAGACCTGAACAGAATCGGGGAGATTTCGCGCTTGGCTGTCAGCCGGGATTTGCGCCGCGCTGAAATAACCCGCCTCCTTGGCACTTTACCTGAGATGGACTCCAAGAGCTTCAAAGAGGTGCAGGAGATCAGGCGAGAGATGGAAGAGTATATTGTTGCAGGTTTGTACCGATGTATATATCGTCAGAGTTTAGAGTTGGGCCTGACTCACTGGTACGCAGTTATGGTTGAAAGTCTGTGTAACCTGTTGCGCCGCTGGGGCTTGTCCTGGGTCCAGGTAGGAAGAGAAGTTGACTACCATGGTTTGCGTAGCCCCTATCTTGCCGAAATCGCACAAGTAGAGAAAAGCATTATCTCTGAAAACCCCCAACTACTCCAACGCTCATTTGATTTGTATTGAGTTCACTTTTTGACTCAATTTGTGGCTTTGCCTCAGCTCTTAAGATATGATGCTGGGGTTCACATTATAACCTGACTATTCATTTTAACCGTTTATTTAACCACTTATCTAGGAATTGCAAATGAGATTTTTAAAACATGCTGTCTGGTTCCTGGTCGCGGTTATGTTTCTGACGGCATGTCAGACGCAAACCACAGAAGATCTACTGCAGCAGGGCAAAAACGCCATGCAGCAGAATAACCCCCTTGGTGCCGCCGTATATTTTAAAAATATTCTGGAGCAGGATCCCAACAATGTGGAAGCACGGCATCAATTGGGGATGGCTTATATTGAAGCGCAAAAGTATGAGCAGGCGAAAAAAGAGTTAAGTAAGGTACATCTGCAAAACCCCTCCAGCGGAGAAGTGATGCTGGAATTGGTTTATGTAAACTTGATGCTGGGTCAGGTAGACGCGGCGGAGGAAGTGCTGGAGCAGTTTCTGGGGGGGCATGCCAAAAATTCACGCTCCCAGGAATATCTGGGTATAATCCGGCTGAATCAGGGCAATATGCAACAGGCCGTTCCTCTGTTTGATGAAGCTGTTGAACTTGATCCCGATAATATTGGCGCAACATTGATGAAGATTCGTCTGGGATTGCAGCAAAACCGCAAAGATGAAGCTGAGGCCTTAATGCAGGCATCAATGGAGCGGTTTCCGCAGGAAAAGCAGCTATACCAGCTCTATGCCGCGCTGAAAGCCGGAGATGGGGAACTGGAAACTGCATACACCACCTACCAGAAGATAATTGCCATCGATCCAACAGATGTGCAGGCACGTTACTGGGCCGGAGTCCTGGCCCTGGAGCTGAATAAACTGGATGAAGCGCAGATAATTGCTGACTATCTGCTGCGACATTATCCCGATCAACCTGTGGGGACGCGTCTGCAGGGGATGATTCTCTACGCACAGAAAGATTATGCCGGCGCGGCTTTAGCGCTGCGTGAGTCACTGGTAAAGATGAAGGACTTACCTGGGTATTATTTACTTGGTATGACTGAGTTTCGCCTTAAGAGCTATGAAATGGCGTTGAATCAATTTCAGCAGGTGCTCGATTTACAGCCTGAGCATGCCCAATCGCGCATAATGCTGGGCAGCATATTGCTCCAGCAGGGACGTATCGATGATGCCATCTACCAGCTGAGTCAGGTGCTCCTGAAGCATGATAATCTCGCCGTCGCGCACAACGTAATAGGCACTGCCTATCTGCAAAAGGGAGATTTTGATCTGGCCTCCAGCCATTTTGATCGAGCTATTGCCCTGGATCCATCTTTAGCCGATGTGCATGTGAAAAAAGGGCTGTTGAATCTTTCACGCCAAAACCCGGCAGCGGCCGAGTTGGAGCTGTTGCAGGCGCTCGAAGTAGCACCTGAGTCGCTGGATACCCGTTTCCTGTTAGCCTCTTTGTACCTGAAACAGCATAATTATCAGGGAGTAATAGACCTGCTCTCCCAGGGGCTACGGGGCACGGAGGAGGATGCTCTGCTCCATAACTATATGGCGGTAGCCTATTTAGCCCAAAATAAGATGGAGCAGGGAGTTGCTGGCTTCAACGAAGCAAAGAAGATTAAAAAAGACTATCTATCCCCATATTTGAATCTGGCAAATTACTATCTCGGGCAGCAGGAATACGATCTGGCCCTGGATGAATACCATGCCATTCTTGAATTCGCCCCGGAGAATCTAAAGACTCTTATCGCTATCGCTGCCCTGGAGGAAATTCGGGGGAATAATGCGGAGGCAGAAAAAAGATACCAGGACGCGCGCAGGACAGAGAACCCCGATGGATACCTGGCCCTGGCGGGGTATTTCATGCGTGCCGCTTTGCCCCAAAAGGCAGCCGAAGTAATACAAGAGGCATATCTGGCCCACCCCGATAACGCAACCATCCTGAAGTTGTATGGGCGCCTTATGCTGGAGCGCAAAGATTATCCTGCCGCAGTTAAAGCCTTTACCGCGCTTGAAAAAATCAATCCGGAAGAGGGCGCTCCAGCGCTGATGGAGTCCTTGCTTGCCAATGGTGAAAAAGGGAAGGCTCTGGATCTGGCCCGCACTAAAATTGCCATGCAACCTGACAGCGCCCTGGGATATCTTTTGCTGGCGGCGCTGCAGCAACTGCAGGGAGAGGTGGGATTAGCGGAGGAGACCCTGCTGCAGGGGATAAAACGGGCAGATGAGCCGCGTTTTCTGGTTATGCAGCTGGGAGCCTTGTATGTAAACAGCGGGCGCATTCCCGAGGCCGAGAAAAGGCTCTCCGAGTTGAGTCGCACCAACCCCGACTTTGCCCCGGCCAAGTTCGCCCTGGGGATGTTGTATGATCAACGCGGGAATAAGAAGAAAGCGGAGCAGCTGTACCGCGAGGTGTTGGATTTAGCCGAAAATCATACCGGGGCCATGAACAACCTGGCCTATATTTATGCCGAAAACAATGGCGCCCTTCAAGATGCGCTGGTACTGTCCATGCGCGCATTTCGCAATGAACCATCCAATCCGGCCGTTCTGGATACCCTCGGGCTGGTTCTGCTGAAGAACGCGCGCTTCACCGAGGCGACCTCCATTCTGCAGAAAGCAACCGCCCTTATGCCAGAGGTGGCGATTATTCAGGTGCATCTGGCGCAGGCCCTTATCGGGGAGCAAAAGTTGGATGAGGCCAAACGCGTTCTGCAACATGTAATCAAGATGGGTTCAAATTCGGGCTCAACTCCAGAAGTGGACCAGGCTCGACGCTTACTTGAGCAGATCAACAATTAGAATTACATATGTTGGGGACATCGTATGAAGCATAATTTTCCTACAATTTTAGTTGTCATAGATATTGTGATAGCGGTTTTATCTCTTATCCTGGGGCAGACCTTTTATTTTGGATATATAGCCCCTGTTGATTCCCTCACCGGCCATGGTGCAGTGGCGGTAGTCCTGTTTGTCTCGCTGGTAGTCTTTTCGAGCTACTTCTGCGAGATATACCGGTGGGAAAATGCATTTGGGCGTCTTGATCTGGTCGCCCGCAATGGCGTTGCGATTCTGCTGGCATTTTTCATGTTCTCTTCCCTTTCGTTTCTGGTCCCCTCCGCCATGCCCGGTCGTGGTGTCCTGATTTTTTCTCTGATCATATTCTTTTTTCTCCGCTTTTTTATTCACCAATTCTTAATGTCTATCATTGAGACATCATTAATGTCGGTGCGGATTCTCGTAGTGGGCTGTGGTCCTCTGGCGCAGAAGGTGCAGGATTTGCTGCAGGAAAACCATGGGCGGCAGAAGTTTGTGGGATTCATACGGCCCGAAACAGATGTTTGTTGCGTGGATGAAAGTAAAATTCTCGGCACGGTTGATGAGATAGAGAGGCTTGCGGATACGACATGCGCAGATCGGCTGGTTGTCGCGGTTTCAGAACGACGCGGCACCCTGCCAGTGCGCGAGCTGCTTCATTGCAAGCTTGCCGGCATGGAAATTATGGACGTGCAGACCTTTTATGAAGAGATGACGCGCAAACTTATGCTTGAAAATTTTCAACCCAGCTCCTTTATTTACTCGGATGGTTTCCGGATCACCATTTTAATGCGGTTTATTAAACGGGTTTTGGATATTCTCCTGTCAATGCTGGGGTTGATTCTGACGGTTCCATTTTGGCCCTTGGTGGCTTTTCTGGTGCGGCATGACTCTGCGGGGCCGATATTTTACCGCCAGAGCCGAGTTGGAGAGGGGGGGGAACCTTTTTCTTTGTACAAGTTTCGCACTATGCGCGCAGATGCAGAAAAGGGAACAGGGGCCGTCTGGGCTACGGAAAACGATCCCAGAATAACCAAGATGGGGGCTTTTTTAAGAAAAAGTCGCATCGACGAATTACCCCAGCTTTATAATGTGTTTATGGGGGATATGAGCTTTGTTGGTCCACGCCCGGAACGCCCTGAGTTCGTTGAGTGTTTATCCGATAAAATCCCCTACTATTTCGCGCGCCACTCGATAAAACCCGGAATAACGGGATGGGCGCAGGTCTTATATCCCTATGGAGCATCTGAGGAAGACGCCAAAGAAAAACTACGCTACGATCTTTATTATCTAAAGAATTACTCGTTAATAATGGATTTACTCATAGTTCTGGAAACAATCAAGGTTGTGCTTCTAGGACGTGGAGGCAGATGAAAATGAAAAGGATTTTACTCGGAGTTGTTTGCATTGTCGCCCTGTTCGCCTCAGTAGCACAGGCGGGTGACTATGTGATTGGTGCGGGAGATGGTTTGAGTATTTCGGTCTGGGGTGTCCCGGAACTGAGTGTAGCTACAACAGTCAGGCCCGACGGTAAAATTACCCTGCCGGCAGTGGGGGATGTTACCGCCTCCGGGATGACCCCTACCCAGTTGGGGCAGAATTTAACTCAAGTACTGGATGATTATGTAAAAAGTCCAATTGTAACGGTAACCGTAGAAAAGGTAACCAACAACCGCGTTTACATTTCGGGCGGGGGGATCCCAGCCCAGATCCGCAATATGAGCGGCAGCACTTCACTGTTCAAGTTGTTATGTGGCCTTGAAGGGATAGAAAACTCTGATTTGCAACTCGGCTTTGTGATGCGTGGAGATGAACGCCTCGAAGTTGATATGTACGACTTGTTTAACCGCGGAAATCTCAGCGCCGATATCGACCTGCGCCCCGAGGATATCCTTTTTCTTCCCACCAATGAGTTGAACAAGGTCTATGTCGTAGGGGCGGTGGTCAATCCGCAGGCTATGGTATATCGGGACGGTCTGAGCATTTTAGATGTAATTCTGGAATCAGGTGGATTTACCAAGTTTGCAAAGACAAGTGCCGTCATGATTTTGCGGAAACAGGGGGATGAGCGCACGCGTATAAGGTTGAACATGGATAGCCTTATGAAAGATGGAGTGCTCAGTGAGAATATCCCCATGGAACGCGGAGACTATGTGCTGGTGCGTGAAGGTATGTTTTAGGACCATGGGCAGCCCCATGGACGCATGCGAGAATTGGATGAGGGTTTATGAATTCATACTATGAGCAGATAAAAAATTACCTGCAGATACTCTACAACAGGCGCTATCTGTTTTTGCTTGTGGCCGTTACCTTAAGCCTTGCAATTATGATTGGCAGCTTTTTTACTCCGAAACAATATGAAGCCAAAAGTACTGTTTTTATTGAAAAAAACGTGGTTAACAGCCTCTTGCAGGGCCTTACCGTTACCCCCTCCATGACCGATCGCATCCGGGTGCTGCGCTATCATATGTTGAGTCGGGATATTATCTCCAGGGTTCTTAAAAAGATGGACATGGATGTCAAACTGAAGACCCCGGCTGCGTTTGAAGGACTCATCCGCCAATGCCAGGAGACCACCAATATCAGCATGAGGGGCGACGACCTGTTTTTTGTCTCCCTGGTTAGTTCAGATCAGGTGTTTGCCAGGGATTACATCAACACCCTTGTACATACCTATGTCGCAGAGAATATTTCCTCAAAGCGGGAGGAGTCGTTTGGCGCCGATCGGTTTCTTTCAGAGCAGGTTAAGTTTTATAAGCAAAAACTCGATAAAGTTGAGGATGAACTCTATAAATATCGCAAGCAAACCGGGATTTTTTCCACCGTAACCGAAGCGTCGATTATAGAAAATATTGATAAGCTGGAGGAGGAGATCCGCTCTTTGCAGGGGAAGAAGAATGAACTCGTGGCTACCGCGCGGACCATTAATGAGCAGTTATCCTCCATGCAGGATGCCGCCTCTTCCTGGGGGGCAGGTATGGGCGGGTTTGATATGTTCGGTGGTTCCGGGGATGAGATGCGCCTGGAATCTATGCAGGCTCAGCTCGATGCGCTGTTGATGCAGTACAACGATTCCTACCCGGCTGTAGTCAGATTGCGGCATCAGATTCAAGCGTTGGAACAGAGCCTCGCGCTTAATTCAGCGTCTGTGGTTGAGCCTGTACCCGAAGTGTTCAATCCCGTGGAAGATCCAATTTTTGTTGATCTTAAAATGCGCATGAATGCAGCACAATCTGACCTGAACGCCTTGAAAGCCCGCGAACAAGAGCTAAACACCCAAATTCGCACCAACAAAGAGATGTTAGAGAAATTTCCGCAGGATAAAAAAGCTCTCGCTGAAATGGAGCGGGAGCGGAGCATGGTTAAAAATGTATATGTGACCCTGCTTGAGCGTGTCGGTATGGCGGAGGTTTCGAAGCAGATGGAAATATCCGATAAGGCGACAACGTTCAGAATTGTCGACCCTGCAATTTTACCCACAGTTCCGGTGGGGACTAAGCGCCTGTATAGAATGTTTTTCGGCCTTTTTGTTGGAATTGGGGTTGCAATTGGTGCCGTTGTAGTGCGGGAGCAGCTTGATGATAGCGTGCGTAATGCGGATGTTCTGCGGAACAAAGGGATAACCGTTCTGGTCGAGATTCCCCTTATGTTCAGTGAAGAAGACACGGCAAAACGGAAAAAATGGGACAGACTGGTTTACGCATATTCGGGTCTGTGCCTGGGTTTGATATCCCTGCTGCTGCTACACGATATTCTCCGGTTGTCGGTTTTGGACCGCCTGGTAGGTTAATTGCCTATATGACTGTTGCTGCTGAACGTGGCTATGCCTGCAATGGCCTGTACCCCGTTGGCAGGTATTGAGCTGCGTTAGATATTTTAAATAATAGTGCATTTTTCGCATACAGAAATATTCAGGGTATTCAAAGAAGGATAATCAATGAGTCGAATTGACAAAGCGCTCGAAATTGCAGCGCAAAAACGCAAGGATTCAGATTCTGGGAAAAAGGCTGAAGTAGCGGCGCGTGGCGCAGCCAGGGCTGCTGATCTCAGGGTGGGGGCGGTTGTGCCTGACGTAAAACCGGCGCCGCCAATCCCGGAATTAAATAACCCCTTTCTAGTCTCGGCGCATAGCGCTGGGAATGGCGCCGCCGAACAATACCGCAAGCTTAAATCATCGTTGGTCAAACTGAGTCAACTGGGGCGTTTTGATAATTCATTAATGGTAACAAGTGCCATAGGTGGAGAGGGAAAAACCCTGACCTCGGTGAATCTGGCCATCACGCTGGCGCAGGAGTTTGATCACACTGTCCTGCTGGTAGAAGCGGATATCCGCTCCCCCTCTATCCTTAAATATATGGATATAAAGGCAGATATTGGTCTTACCGATTGTGTCCTCGATGGAATCGACGTAGGGGAAGCGCTGATCAAAACAGGTATTGGCAACCTCACGATTTTACCAGCTGGGCGTATGGTGCCGAACCCGGTCGAGCTCTTCTCCTCGAACAGGACCCAAAGCCTCCTTTTGGAGATTAAGAATCGGTATGCTGATCGGTACATAATTGTGGATACAACTCCATTGTTGCCGTTTGCGGAGCCGCAGTTCATCGCCAATGTTGTCGATGGGGTGTTGCTTGTGGTCCGAGAGGGATACACCTCTATGGATAAGCTGAACAAGGCTTTGGGATTGCTGAAAAACCATAACCTGCTTGGCGTGGTATGCAATGCGGCACGCCAATCTCAAGATCATAAATACGGGTATTACGGTTACTACGGCTATAAAGATAACTAATTCAAGTTGCGGCCCAGGCCATATTGAGCCACTTGGTGAGCCCCTTTTCGTTCCCCCATTTCTTCCCCATGTACGGGCGGGTTTGACGCCCTTTGATGCACCCCAGCGGAGATATGCCATATGCGCATTGGAAAGATTCTTTCAGCCTTGTTTGTTGCGTATCTATCGATGTGTTCTGTTGCCTGGGGCGATATTCGGATGGCTCCATTTTTTTCTTTGCGGGAAGAGTATAACGACAATATTGATTTAGAACATAAGGGGAAGAGTGACTTCATCACGCTGGCAACTGCAGGACTGGCGGTTGGGTGGGAGGCGCGGTTTTTTGAACTCGACCTCAACCTTGGCCTCGAGTATGAAAAATATCTGGAGTATAGCGAAAAAGATGATCTGCGCCCGAGCCAGGGGTCGCGGTTGGAATCCCTCTTTAATCTCTATCGCGACATCGTGTTCCTGCGGATCAGCGACACCTATGAACGGGTGGCAATCGACGAGGGGGACAAAGGGGGGATCGGCAATAATCTTACCAACCTCACCGACAGCAACCGCCTGGAGATCAACCCGTATCTGCTGTATGAGCTCACCAGTACCACCCAACTCCGCCTTGGTTATCAGTATGAAAACCTCTGGTACGATAGACCAGAAGGAGATGACGCCGAATATCATCGCCACAACGCCATCCTGACCAAAGCGTTGACACCCCACATCCGCACCAGCATTAGCGGGGGTTTTACCCAGTACCGCCCCAAAGATCCGTTTGAACCTTTCTTCAATGAAACCGAGGCGGAAGCATATGATCGGCGCGATATCGGCCTGGGTTTGCAGTGGCAGCCGCTGGAACGGCTTATTTTTGGCGCCAATTACGGGCGCGCCTGGCTCGATTACGCGTTCAGTACCGATTATGACACCAACCTGCTGGGGTTCCGGATGGATTATCAGCTCTCCAGAACCCACTGGCTGGCGCTCGCCTATCAGGAAGATATTACCGCCAGCGTTAAAGATGGGGCACGCAAGAAAAAGGAATATACCTGTACTCTTGGGTACCAGGATCGCATTATGGCCACTGTCGAACTCTTCAGCAGGCGGGAAGAATACCTAGAAGAAAAGCGCAATGACGATGTATGGGGGGGGAGTTTCAGCGCTGAAGTTCCCTTGAGCGCCAAATACGGGGTGAACACCTTGCTGCGCTACACCGATTATAAAGAAGACTCGCTCATCTATGCCGAAGATTACAAGCGCTACGGATTCCTTTTCGCCTTCTATCGTGAACTGCGCCTGGGGCGTATTTCCCTTGGATATACCTATAACCGCAACGATTCAAACCTGAAAACGCAAGATTACTATAACAACATAATTTATGCGCGTGTGGCGTTGCATTGGTAGAGCGCCCTTAACGTTGCAGATAATTAATTACTCACAGGTGTGTGGATGTATAAAGCCTATTTCGGATTAAGCACCAAACCGTTTGAACTGGTGCCGAACCCGCATTTTTTGTTTATGAGTCATTCGCATAAAAAGGCGATTAACTACTTGACCTATGGCCTGCAGGAGCAGGCTGGTTTTATCTTGCTGGCAGGGGAAGTGGGTTCGGGGAAAACTACGCTTGTCCGTAATCTTATCAATGATCTGGATGAGGAGATCGCTCTAAGTCGGGTCTTTAATACCCGGGCCGAAGCGGCGCAGATTCTGGCTATGATCAATGAAGATTTCGGGCTCGAAATTGCGGGTAAAGATAAGCTCACTCTGCTGCGCGATCTCAATGATCATCTTGTCACTTTGCACGCAGAAGGGCGGCGGGCTCTTATTATTATCGATGAAGCGCAGAATCTATCCGCAGAGGTTCTGGAAGAGATCCGCCTGTTGTCTAATCTAGAAGCGGACACGGCGAAGCTGGTGCAGATCGTTCTGGTGGGGCAGCCGGAACTGCTGGAGGTGATTACCCGGCCGGAGTTACGCCAGCTGCGCCAGCGCATCGAGGTTCACTGTCAGCTCGAACCTCTGACACGCGCAGAGGTGGAAGGGTATGTCTATCATCGGCTGGAGACCGCCGGTAATCGTGAGGCGGTGTTCTGGCACGAAGGGACATTTGATCTTATCCACCACTACAGTGAAGGGATCCCCCGGCTGATCAATCAGTTTTGCGATTTTGCGCTGCTGTGCGTTTTTGCGGAACAAAAGCGGGAGTTGAGTCTGGAAATGCTTCAGGAGGTGATCGGAGATATTGCCTGGGATGAAGTTGGCCAGCCGCTGGAATCTTCCAAGACGAGTGGCTCCAAGTTTCAGATCGATGCGCATGGGGAACGCCTGGCGGATTTTTTTACCCGGATTGAAAGGGTGTGGGGTGCAGAGGGAGCTGTTTTAGATTGTTTAGAGACGCGTGAAGAGCGTGCGCTGCGCGTTCAGCTGCAAAAGATGCAGCTAAAGCAGATGCAGCGGATAGAGGTTCTGCTGGAGAAAATAGCTGAACATTTGGAACCTTCGTCTCCCCAGTCAACGTCCCAAGAAGGGGAGGACTGCGGATGAAAACTGACAATAGGGTAGCGGGGAAACAACCCATAACCAATATGCTCAGTATTGATGTGGAAGATTACTTCCACGTCTCTGCGTTTGAAAAGGTATCCCCTCCACAGACGTGGCAGGAATGTGAATGGCGCTTTGAGGCCAACACCGACAGGGTGCTTGGCTTGTTGGAGCAACAGCAGACCCACGCCACTTTTTTTGTTTTGAGCTGGGTTGCGCAGCGCTGCCCTGCGCTTATCCGGCGCATTGTTGCCGGTGGACACGAACTCGCAAGTCACGGGCATGGGCATCGGCGCATCAACACGTTATCCCGCGCGGAGTTCCGTTCGGACATCCGCTATGCCAAGGAGCACCTCGAACAAGTTTCGGGCGCGGCTGTTTCAGGTTACCGCGCTCCGAGTTATTCCATCTCGCTCCAGACTCCCTGGGCCTTCGATGAATTACTCGAAGCCGGCTACCGCTACGATTCAAGTATCTTCCCGGTTAAGCATGATTTTTACGGTTTAGCTGACTGGCCCCGCTTTGCCGGATTCGCCGTCAGAGACGCACACGGAGTCTGGCATGCTGGAGAACCCGAACCCGCACAGCCTGCCCTCAAGGAGTTGCCTATCTCCACGCTGCGCCTGGGGGGGAGAAACCTCCCTATCGCTGGGGGCGGTTATTTCCGCCTCCTCCCTTACGCCGCAACGCGGTGGGGATTGCGCCAGCTGAATAACAAGGAAGAGCAGCCCTTTGTTTTCTATCTCCATCCGTGGGAGTTAGACCCTGAGCAGCCACGCATGCAGGGGGCTGGATGGAAAAGCAATTTCAGACATTATCTGAATCTGACCAGGACCGAGGCACGTTTTGTGCGCTTGCTGCAGGATTTTCGCTTTGACACCATTAAAGCGGGGCTGAGTTTGACATGACGCAGCTGCGGATACGCCAGGCAACGCAAGATGACCGTGGCGCCTGGGATGCCTATGTTGCAGGGCATCCTGCCGGGTTGCCCTACCAATTCTGGGGCTGGGGCCAGGCGGTTGAGGAGGCCTACGCCTATCGATCCCATTATCTGCTGGCAGAATCCGGGGCGGACATTTGTGGGGTCTTGCCCCTGATCGCCTTTCGCATACCGTTACGCGGCACGCGCCTGATCTCTTTGCCCTACTGCGATGCTGGCGGCGTTGTCGCCGATAGCGCGGAAATAGCCACTGCTCTGGTTGAACATGCGACAGAAATGCCACAAGGGGAAACGCCACCGGGAAAAACGCCATCGGGAAAAACGCCATCGGGAAAAAACCCGGCGGCTAAAAAAGGGGCGCGCAAGTGTCTGCTACGCTGCACCACCCCGCTGTTACCACACCAGAGCAGTGTTACTTCCAAGGTGAGGATGATTCTGCAACTGCCTGCAGACAGTCCAGCGCTCCTTGCTTCCATGAAGGCCAAAGTGCGCAGTCAGATAAAGAAGCCGCAGCGCGATGGTCTTACGGCAAAGCTGGGGCAGCTGGAACTGATACCTGAATTCTATACGGTTTTTGCAGAAAACATGCGGGATCTTGGTTCCCCGGTTCATAGCCGCCGCTGGATCGAAGCTGTCGTTAGCGCCTATGGCGAACACTGCCGGGTCGCTGTGGTCTATACCCCTCAGGGTGAAGTAGCCGCGGCCGGAATTATTTTGCTCCATCCCAATCTGGTGGTGATCCCCTGGGCCTCGACGCGCCAGCGCTTCAATAAGATGAATCCCAACATGTTGCTGTATTGGACGTTTCTCGCCTTTGCGTGTGACCACGGTTACCCCCAGTTTGATTTTGGGCGCTCAACGCCCGAAGAGGGAACCTACCGGTTCAAAAAACAGTGGGGCGCAAGCCCGCACCCGCTTTATTGGTACGAATTACCCGCGCAGGGCGAGCAGGGGAAGGACACCCAGGCCGAAGCTTCCCCCTTTCGCCATGGGGCAACAAAGCAAGCAGCAAACCTGGCAACAACGGTGTGGCAGAAACTGCCGCTCCCTGTAGCTAACGCCCTCGGACCTGAGCTGAGAAAGTATATTTCGTTATGAAAAAGGATGTTCTCGTTCTCGCCCATCGCATCCCCTATCCACCGGATAAGGGCGATAAAATCAGAACCTGGCATATGCTGCAACATCTGGCGCAGCGCTACCGGGTCACCCTGATCTGCCTCATCGATGACCCGCAGGATTGTCAACATATCCCACTGCTGCAGCAGACTGTCCATCAGGTCCATTATCTGGTGCGGACACCACTGGCAATGCGGATCCACGCCGGAATGGCACTGCTCACGGGGCGCTCCTTTTCCCAGGAGTGTTTTTATGCCGGGGCCCTGCAACAGATATTCGATGACTACCTTGCGACCCAAACGCCCGCCGCGATCCTGTGTTTTTGTTCCTCCATGGCGGACTACGTTTTCCGCTCCCGTCATTGGCCGCAACGCTTTGCGCAAATCACCCTGCTGGATGACCTGATCGATGTCGATTCAGAAAAATGGCTCCAATATGCTGAGAAAAAGAGTGGTTTCATGCGCTGGTTGTATCGACGTGAAGCCCGTCTGGTGCGGGCTTTGGAACAGCGCATCGTCAGCGAATTTGAGCGGGTGTTTCTGGTCAGCGAGGAGGAAAAGAAGGTTCTGGGAGAATACATGCCGGTGGATAAGGTCGAGGCGCTCTCGAACGGGGTTGATCTCGACTATTTTTCTTTGACTGGTGTGGAGCCCCAACATTTTGCCACCGCACCGTGCAAGCTGGTCTTTTCCGGGGCCATGGATTATTGGCCCAATATCGAAGGCGCGGTGTGGTTTGCAGAACAAATTTTTCCCCTGGTGCGCCAGAAAGTGCCCGCCGCATCGTTCTGTATTGCCGGGCGCAACCCGACGCCGGCTATCCGCGCGCTGGAAAAGATCCCTGGAGTGGAGGTGACTGGCACGGTCCCCGATATGCGTGCGTATCTGGCGAGCGCCACGATCTGTGTGGTGCCATTGCTGATCGCACGTGGCATCCAGAATAAGGTTCTCGAAGCGATGGCGATGGAACGGCCGGTGGTGGCAACCCAAGGTGCAGCAACCGGGACTTGCGCCGTAGATGGGGAGGAGTTGCTTATCGCCGATGACGCAGAAACGATGGCTGCCGCAATCATCGAACTTCTGCACGATGAGGAGCGGCGGCTCAAGATGGGGCGCAAGGCCAGAGCGTATGTGGAGCGGGAGCACAGCTGGGCCTCGCACCTGCAGCGCTTGAGTGAAATTATCGGGAGGGAATAGTTATTAGTACTTAGTACTTAGTCATTAGTCCTTAGTCCTTAGTACTTAGTCCTTAGTCCTTAGTCCTTAGTACTTAGTAAAATTCTCAGCACTCAGCACTCAGCACTCAGCACTCAGCACTTAGCACTTAGCACTTAGCACTTAGCACTTAGCACTTAGCACTTAGCACT
>CAYUJC010000007.1:0-48919 GCA_964444945.1 uncultured Desulfuromonas sp. | reverse complement strand
CGACATCGAAGCCTGGCGTTACTTCACCGTTATCGAAGCCAAGCGGATCATGGCACGCCTGGGGATGCAACCAGGGGGCGGGATTGGTGCCCTGGCGGAATGCCTTAAGCAGCGCTTTTATGCCCGGATCAATCTGCAGGAATGTATAGAGGTTACTGCCAACAGAATGGTGTTCCGCATGCTGGATTGCCGTGTTCAATCGGCCCGCAAACGCAAGGGGTTGCCGGATCATCCCTGCAAATCGGTCGGGATTGTCGAATATGGCGAATTTGCCAAAACTATCGACCCACGCATCACGACCCGCTGTATTGCGTGCCCGCCCGATCCGCATCCGGAAGATTTCTGCTGTGCCTGGGAATTTATCCTGCAGGACTGACTTGAAAATTATGGGGGAGGCGATAATGTACGAAGAGATACCTGTATACAAGAGCAAACATAAGTTACGCTTTGTGACGGCGACCAGCCTGTTTGACGGTCACGATGTTTCCATAAATATCGTCCGCAGGCTTCTACAGGCCTCCGGGGCAGAGGTGATCCATCTGGGACATAACCGTTCCGTGGATGAGATCGTCACGGCGGCCATCCAGGAAGATGCGCACGGCATCAATATCAGCTGCTACCAGGGTGGTCATGTCGAATTTTTCAACTACACCATGGATCTACTGCGGGAGCGGGGGGCCGGACATATCAAGGTGTTTGGTGGTGGTGGTGGCGTCATTATCCCTGAAGAGATCAAGGTTATCGAAGGGTATGGTGTGACCAGGATTTTCTCCCCGGAAGATGGCCGAAAAATGGGCTTGCAGGGGATGGTCAACTTCATGCTGGAGCAGTGCGATTTCAGCCTGGAGCGCGATCCGGACGAAGAGTTGCAAAAGCTGCAGCAGCAGGACATCCGCGCCATCAACACGATTATTACCCTGGCGGAAGATTCGGTGCAGCGCGGCAGCGAATCCGGGTACGCTAAGCTGCGCGCACAGGTGAAGGCGATGGCCATACCGGTGCCGGTGGTGGGGATAACCGGAACCGGCGGAGCCGGCAAGAGTTCATTGTGCGACGAACTGGTGTTGCGCTTCGTGCGGGATTTCCCGGAAAAAAGCGTCGCCATCCTCGCCGTTGACCCGTCACGTCAGCGCACCGGTGGGGCGCTGCTGGGGGACCGGATCCGGATGAATTCCATTGCTGGCAAGCGGGTCTATATGCGCTCGCTTGCCACGCGGGATTCCCGTTCAGAATTGTCGCTGGCCATTCAGGATGCGTTGGATGTGGTGCGGGCCTCGGGCTTTGACCTGGTGATCGTCGAGACCTCGGGGATTGGCCAGGGGGATGCTTCCGTCGTCCCCATCTGTGATCTCTCCCTGTATGTAATGACCTCTGAATTTGGCGCTCCGACCCAGCTGGAGAAGATCGACATGCTTGACTTCGCCGACCTGGTGGTGATCAACAAATACGAGCGTAAAGGCTCCGAGGATGCCCTGCGCAACGTCAAAAAACAGGTTCGGCGCAACCGGTCGCTGTTCGATGTACTGGACGAGCAGATCCCGGTCTATGGCACCATCGCCTCCCAGTTCAACGACCCCGGCACCTCGGTGCTCTACCTGGCAATGCTGGAGAAGCTCAATGAGAAAAATGAACGCGACTGGCAGTCGCGCCTGAAAATCAGTGAACGGGACAGCCTGAGCAAAACGGTTATTTCCGCCGACCGGATTCATTACCTGGGTGAGATCGCGCAAACCCTGCGTGGGTACCGTAAAAAGGTGCTGCAGCAGAGTGACATGGCCCGCTCGCTGCACCAGCTGCAGGCGGCTGTTGGCATGCTGCCACCAGAATCTCCGGCGGCCGATGAAATCACCGGGCTGATCAAGGACTATGAGGCCAAACTCCAAGATGAACCGCGCCAGCTCCTCAGCTGCTGGGAGGAATTGAAACAGGCCTATCGCCAGGATACCCTGGTGACTAAGGTCCGCGACAAGGAAATCCGTACCGAGTTATTCAGCAGCAGCCTGTCCGGGACCCGCATCCCCCGGGTTTGCCTGCCGCCCTATACAGATCATGGGGACCTGCTCCGCTGGCTGATGCTTGAAAATCTGCCGGGCTTTTTCCCCTACACCGCGGGGGTCTTCCCGTTCAAGCGCGCCGAAGAAGATCCGAAACGACAATTCGCCGGAGAGGGGAGCCCGGAACGGACCAACCGGCGCTTCCACTATCTGTGCCAGGACGATGGCGCCAAGCGGCTTTCCACCGCCTTTGACAGCGTCACCCTGTATGGCGCCGACCCAGACTATCCACCGGACATCTACGGCAAGGTCGGTGAAAGCGGAGTCTCCATCTGTACCATTGAGGATATGGGGAAGCTCTTCGCCGGGTTCGATCTGTGCGTGCCATCTACCAGCGTCTCCATGACCATCAACGGTCCGGCGCCGGCCATGCTGGCCATGTTTTTCAATGTCGCCATTGAGCAGCAGGTAGCGCGCTTTGCCGCGCAGCACGGCCGCACGCCCGCTGTGGACGAATATCAGCATATCAAAGGCGACACTCTGCAAAATATCCGCGGCACAGTGCAGGCCGACATCCTCAAAGAAGATCAAGGCCAGAACACCTGCCTCTTCTCCATCGACTTTGCCCTCAAGATGATGGGAGACATGCAGGAGTATTTTGTCGAACAGAAGGTGCGTAACTATTATTCAGTCTCCATCAGTGGCTACCATATCGCCGAGGCTGGTGCCAACCCGATCACCCAGCTGGCCCTGACCCTGGCAAACGGCTTCACCTACGTGGAATATTATCTTTCGCGCGGCATGCACATTGATGATTTCGTCCCGAACCTCTCGTTCTTCTTCAGCAACGGCCTCGACCCGGAATATGCAGTAATCGGCCGGGTCGCGCGGCGTATCTGGGCCGTTGCGCTGCGGGACAAGTACGGCGCCAGCGCGCGCAGCCAGAAGCTGAAGTATCATATTCAGACCTCGGGTCGTTCCCTGCACGCCCAGGAGATGAGTTTCAACGATATCCGTACCACCCTGCAGGCCCTGCTCGCCATCTACGACAACTGCAACTCGTTGCATACCAATGCCTACGACGAGGCGGTCACCACCCCGACGGAAGAGTCGGTGCGCCGGGCCATGGCGATTCAGATGATCATTACCAAGGAGTTCGGACTGACCAAAAACGAAAATCCGCTGCAGGGGTCTTTCATCATTGAGGAGCTGACCGATCTGGTGGAAGAGGCTGTGCTGCTGGAGTTCGAACGGCTGGATCATCGCGGTGGCGTGCTGGGGGCTATGGAGACCCAGTATCAGCGCAGTAAAATCCAGGACGAATCGATGCACTATGAACACCTGAAACACCATGTTCAACTGCCGATTGTCGGGGTTAACACCTTTATCAATCCCCGCGCCGACCAGGAAGGATATGTAATCCCCGGCGAATTAGCTCGCGCCACTGCGGAAGAGAAGGAGCAGCAGATCACCAATTTGCGAGCATTTCAGGAGATACATAAGGACAAAGCGCCGCAGGCGTTGGAGCGTCTGAAGGAGGTGGCCATTGCCGGAGAAAATGTTTTTGCCGAGATGATGGAAACGGTCAAGTACGCCTCGCTGGGGCAGATTACCCAGGCGTTGTTTGAGGCAGGCGGGCGTTACCGCCGAAATATGTAGGCAACATCAGTGACAACCCCGGCGAGCCAGATGGCCGTCGGCCAGCGAAGGAGAATATCATGGACATTTTTCAGGTCATTCAAGAGCGACGCAGCATCAGAAAATATACCGATACGCCAGTGGAGCAGGAGAAAATTGAGCAGATTCTGGATGCGGCACGCCTGGCGCCCTCCTGGAAAAACATGCAGTGCTGGAGGTTTCTAGTGATCCGTGATCCTGCCGAGCGGGCCGCTTTGTCGGACACTTTCCCCGCTGACAACCCAGGTAAAAAGGCCATTGCAACGGCGCCAGTGGCGATCCTGGTGTGTGCCGATCCGCAGCAATCCGGTGTTGAAAACGGGATCGCCTATTACATTGCCGACGCGGCCATCGCCTTTGAACATCTCTGTCTGAGTGCCCATGCCCTGGGCCTCGGCACCTGCTGGATGGGTTGGTACGACGAGGCCGCGATCAAACATCACTTCAAGATTCCCGCGTCGCTCCGGGTGGTGGGCGTTACCCCTCTGGGTTATCCAGATCAGAAACCGAAAGCCCGCCCCCGCAAGGAGCTGGCGGAAATCGCATTTTTTGATGCCTGGCCAGATTGAAGGGCTATCACAAGGAGATCAACTATGCTTGCCTTGACTGAAATCCAGCAACGGATTGCCGCTATGCAGCAGCGGCTTCCCGGATGCTGGCAGCTACGGGGTGGCATTAAATTCACCAACATTCCGGCTGCGACAACCTATCTCTATGAGCCTGCCGAGCTTAACGAATTGTAGCGAAAGAAAAGCAGGCTCCTGGCCTTCCCCAGTTCGCATGGAGGCCTGCCTCCATGCGAACAAACCCCTCTGTTTGGTTTTTTAATCTTGGCAGAATCAATAACGTTTTGGCGAAGCTATAGAATAGCGTTATATTTTCAATTGACATGCACGTAAACGATAGTTACTATCTGCTTAACTCTTTCAGGAGGTTTATAAAATGGACTCAGAGGTTTTTGTCGTAGAGGCGAAGAGAACACCATTTGGCTCCTTGGGCGGCTCCCTTTCGGATGTTCCAGCCGCAGCCTTGGGTACCGCTGCCATAAAGGGCGTGCTGGAGAGCGTGGCGCTGGCGCCTGAAGCGGTTGATGAAGTCATTGTCGGCCAGGTTCTTTCCGGTGGCTGTGGTCAGGCCCCGGCCAGACAGGCCATGCGTGGTGCCGGCATTCCGGACGGCGTTCCTGCCTTGACCATCAATAAGGTCTGCGGCAGCGGGTTGAAGGCGGTCATGCTGGCGGCCGACTCCATCCGGCTGAAGGAGTCCAGCCTAGTGGTTGCCGGCGGGATGGAGAGTATGTCCCTGGCCCCCTATTTTCTGAAAAAAGCCCGCACCGGTTACCGGATGGGGAACGCTGAACTCCTGGATATGATGATTCACGATGGTCTCTCCGACCCCTATACCGGGCGGCATATGGGGGATATCGGCGAAGCGAGTGTCGAACGCAACGGCCTGACCCGCCAAGAGCAGGACGAGATGGCATTGCGCTCCTACCGCCTGGCGCAGGCCGCAGTTGATGGCGGGCTGTTTGCGGACGAAATCGTGCCGGTGATCAAAAAGGTCCGGGGGGCGGATATTTCTGTCGTGAGCGACGAAGAGCCGTTCAAGGTTGACTTTGACAGACTTCGCACCTTGAAGCCGGTCTTTAAAAAAGACGGAACCATTACCGCAGGTAATGCATCATCGATCAGTGACGGGGCGGGCATGTTGTTGCTGGCCGATGCGGCCGCCCTGAAACAGCACTCCCTGACCCCGAAGGCCCGCATTGTAGCCCAGGCCACCAGCAGCAGGCACCCCGACGAGTTTCCCGAGGCTCCGATCGATGCCATTGCCAAGGTCTGTGCACGAGCCGGGCTGGGATTGGCCGATATCGATCTCTTTGAAATAAACGAGGCTTTTGCCTCGGTCACGCTGCTGGCAATCAAGGCCCACAATATTCCCCTGGATAAAGTCAACGTCAACGGCGGCGCCTGTGCAATCGGCCACCCGATCGGTGCCAGCGGAGCACGCCTGGCCGCAACCGTGATCCGGGAACTGAACCATCGACAACAACGCTACGGCCTGGCGACCCTCTGCATCGGCGGGGGTGAAGCGGTGGCCGTCATCTTTGAACGTATCTAGAACGTATCTAGGAGGAGCACTCGTGATTACTTCTGTAGGGGTACTCGGAGCAGGTCAGATGGGCAATGGTATCGCCCATGTATTTGCGCAGTTCGGTTATCAGGTCATGTTGTTTGATATCGCCCAGAATCAACTTGAAAAGGCGGTGGCAACGATCCGGCAAAACTTGGAGCGGCAGGTCAAAAAAAGGGTCATCCCGGAGAGCCTGGGCGCTGAAACCCTGGGGCGGATTACCCCAACGCTAGCGATGGAAGGGCTTGCCCAGGTCGATTTTGCCGTTGAGGCGGTCACCGAAGACGAAACCCTCAAACTGGAGATCTTCCGCAAGCTGGATGCCATCGCCAAACCGGAGGCGTTACTGGCTTCCAACACCTCCTCAATCCCCATTACCAAGATCGCTGCGGCTACTGGCCGCCCCGATAAGGTGATCGGCATGCACTTTATGAATCCGGTGCCGGTTATGCAGTTGGTTGAAATCATTCGCGGCCATGCCACCAGTGACGAAACCTTTGCGGTGACGGCCGAACTGCTGCAGAAGCTGGAGAAAGAGATGGCCGTCTCCCAGGATTACCCGGGCTTTATCGTCAACCGCGTGCTGATCCCGATGATCAATGAGGCGATCTTTGCCCTGTATGAGGGGATCGCCACCGCCGAGGATATCGACAAAGGGATGAAGCTGGGGACCAACCAGCCCATGGGACCACTGGCGCTGGCCGATTTCATCGGTCTCGACACGGTGCTGGCCATTGCCAATGTCCTTTACGCTGGCTTCAAGGATTCCAAGTACCGCCCCTGCCCGCTGTTGGTCAAAATGGTTAATGCCGGTTACATGGGGAAAAAATCGGGTCACGGCTTCTACTCTTACCAGTAAAGGAATAGGCCATGGACTTCAGTCTGTTACTGATAGAAAAGCAGAACGGCATCGCCCAACTGACCATCAACAGCCCCCAGACGCTGAATGCGCTGAACAGTGCGCTGTTAAGTCAGCTCGAATGTGCCCTGTATGAACTGGACCGGGATGAGAAGGTCAAGGCCGTGGTGCTTACTGGTGCCGGTGAGAAGGCTTTTGTGGCCGGCGCCGACATCAAGGAGATGGCGCCGATGAACGCCTTTGCCGGGCATCAGTTCGCCCTGGCGGGCCAGCGGGTCATGCTGTTGATCGAAAAGATGAAGAAACCGGTAATTGCCGCAGTCAACGGCTATGCCTTAGGCGGCGGCCTCGAGCTGGCCCTGGCCTGCGATTTCATCTACGCCTCGAACAAAGCCAAACTGGGCTTTCCGGAAGTCACCCTGGGCATTATGCCCGGTTTCGGTGGCACGCAAAATCTGGCGCGCAGGATCGGTTCCGCCAAGGCCAACGAACTGATCTTTACCGGCAAGATGCTCGATGCGGCCAAGGGTTGTGCCTGGGGGATCGTCAACGAGGTATTTGCACCAGAAGAGCTCTTGCCCAAGGCGCTGGAAACCGCGGCAGCCATCACCGCTGTCGGTACGCTGGGAGTCGCTTACGCCAAAAACGCGATCGCCACCGGGCTCAATATGAGTAAAGAGGATGGTTTCCGTTATGAGGCCTCGTTGTTCGGGGTACTCTTTGCCACTGAGGATCAGCAGGAAGGGATGGGTGCTTTCGTCGAAAAGCGGAAGGCCTGTTTCAAGGGCAAATAATAACCGCAAAGGAGAGATGCCGTGAATTTCGAGCTATCACAAGACCATAAGGTGCTGCAGGACAGCGTGCGGGATTTCGTCAATAAGGAGATCAAACCGCTGGCGATACAGATTGACGAGGAACACGCGATCCCGGACGCTCTGGTGCGCCAGATGGGGGAGATGGGATTTTTGGGCAGTTACCTCCCTGAGGAGTACGGCGGCGCTGGACTGGACATGCTTTCCTACGCCATCCTGGTGGAAGAGATCTCCAAAGCCTGCGGCTCCAGCGGAGTGCTGATTTCGGCCCACACCTCCCTCTGCTCCGGCCCGATCAACACCTTCGGCACCGAAGCGCAGAAGCAGCAGTGGCTACCGGCGCTCAACAGCGGCGAGAAGATCGGCTGTTTTCTCCTGACCGAGCCGGACGCGGGGAGCGATGCCGGCGGTACCGCCACCACCTACCAGCGCGAGGGGGACGAATTTGTCATCACCGGCAGCAAAATATTCGTCACCAATGGTGGCTATCTGGGAACAGGGGTACTGTTTGCAACCCATGACCGCAGTCTGAAGCACAAGGGGATCAGCGCTTTCATTGTCGATCTCAGCTCCCCCGGGGTAACCATCCTGAAAAATGAAAAAAAGCTCGGTATCCGTGGTAGCTACACCACCGCCTTCGCCTTCGATGAGCTGCGGGTGCCGGTGGAAAACCTGCTGGGACAGGAAAACAAGGGGTTCAAAATCGCCATGGACACCTTAAACGGCGGCCGGATCGGCATTGCCTCCCAGGCGCTGGGGATCGCCGAAGGGGCCTTTGAACGCGCTCTGACTTACTCCCAGGAGCGCAAGCAGTTCGGTCAGCCAATCTGTGAGTTTCAGGCGATCCAGTTCAAACTGGCCGACATGTGGACCCGCATCGAAACCAGCAAGCTGCTGACTTACCGAGCCGCGTGCCTCAAGGACGCCGGAAAAAATTACATCATGGATTCGGCCATGTGCAAGATGCACGCGTCAGAAACCGCCACCTCTGTCACCAAAGAGGCGCTCCAGATCCATGGCGGTTATGGCTACATTGTCGACTACGAGGTGGAACGAATGTACCGCGATGCCAAGATCACCGAAATTTACGAAGGAACCAACGAGGTCCAACGGCTTGTTATTGCCAAGCTGCTACTGGACTGACAAACCCGACTTTATTCGGACCGACCAGCGAAAACGACGTGCCACAGGGCCTCTCTGATCCTCCTCATCTCACCGAATCGGCCGATGAAGAGGAAACAAGCGCTGCAAAACCGGAAAGGGCGAAGGAGACCGCATGGAAGCCACTCGCGAAATTTACTGGAATATCGGCCACGGAACTGTGCTGTCGATGTATCTGCTGGCAGCGGCAGCCATCGTCCTTCTGGCCAGGGGAATCTGGATGCGGGTTGCCCACTGGCGCCAGGGCAAACCGCTCAACCGCTTCGACCGTTACCCAGAGCGTACCCGCAGGATGATCGCCGAAGTACTTGGACAGAAAAAGGTCGCGCGGGTCCGTGCCGGGGGAGTTTTTCACGCCCTGTTCTTCTGGTCTTTTTTGATTCTCTTCGCTGGCACCCTGCTGGTGATGCTGCAAGCTGACTTCATGACTCCCGTGCTGCAGATCAATCTGCTGCAGGGCCATTTCTATAGAGGGTTTTCCCTGGTGCTCGATGTGGCGGGGGCCGGCGCCATTCTGATGCTGGCGGGTCTGGCGGTGCGCCGCTTCCTCCTCAAACCGGTCGGCCTGGAGACCGTGAATGACGACTACCGGATTCATGCCCTGCTGTTCGCCATCCTGATCACCGGCTTTTTGGTCGAGGGGGCCCGTATGGCCGCCACCGAACTGGAGCAGAACCCCGAATTGGCGCTCTTTTCACCGGTCGGGCTCGGGGTGGCCAAACTGATGGCGGGGGCCTCCCTGGAGAAGCTGAGCCTGCTGCACAGAACATTCTGGTGGCTGCACTTCGCCCTGGTCCTCGGGTTCATCTCGATTCTCAGCCGTACCAAGCTCAAGCATATCTTCTTCACCAGCGCCAACGCCTTCTTTGCGCCGCTGGAACCAAAGGGGGCGCTGGCCACCATCAACCTGGAAGACGAAACGATAGAGCAGTTCGGCGCCGCCACCGTGGCTGACTTGAGCTGGAAAGATATCTTTGACGCTGATGCCTGCACCAGTTGCAAGCGCTGTCAGGATCGCTGCCCGGCCCATGTCACCGCCAAGCCCCTCTCGCCGATGAAGCTGATCCAGCAGATCGGCGAAGCGGCTGAAAGCGGCAGCAATACCGGGTTGATCGAGACGATCGGTGCAGAGGCGATCTGGTCCTGTACCACCTGTCGTGCCTGTGAGGATATCTGCCCCGCCAACAACGAACATGTCAACAAGGTGATCGAACTCCGGCGCAATCTGACCCTGATGGAAGGTACCTTTCCCGGCGACGAGGTTCGCACCGCCGCCACCAACCTGGAAGTCAACGGCAATCCCTTCGGTATGGCCTTTGCCGCCCGCGGCGACTGGGCCGAAGGGCTCGAGGTGGTCAGAGTGGGCGAAGGGGAACCGGCCGACATCCTTTATTTCGCCGGCTGTTACGCCTCCTTCGACAAGCGCAACCGCGAAGTGGCCCGCAATTTTGTCAAAATCTGTAACGCG
Organism: uncultured Desulfuromonas sp.; assembly: GCA_964444945.1. Lineage (GTDB taxonomy): Bacteria > Desulfobacterota > Desulfuromonadia > Desulfuromonadales > Desulfuromonadaceae > JAIVHC01. The sequence goes on along the minus strand of CAYUJC010000007.1, from coordinate 38,815 downwards.
GCCGGTGTCAAGGTGGGGATTCTGGGCAAAGATGAGAAGTGCTGCGGCGAACCGGCCCGCAAGCTGGGCAATGAATATCTCTATCAGATGCTGGCCCAGGAGGATATCGAGACCATCAAAGCGACCGGCATCAGAAAGATCGTCACCACCTGCCCCCATTGCTTCAATACCCTGAGCCGGGACTACCAGGACCTGGGACTTGCCATCGAAACCGAGCACTACAGCACCTGGATCAACCAACTGCTGGAGGACGGTCGCCTCAAGCTGAAGCAGGGAGAACTGCAGGACTGCACCTACCACGACTCCTGCTACCTGGGCCGTTACAAGGACATCCTGTCCGAGCCACGGGCGCTCCTGAACGCGGCCGGCTGGCAGATTAAAGAGATGGACCAATCCGGTTACGCCAGTTTCTGCTGCGGCGCCGGCGGCGGCAGAATCCTGGCGGAAGAAAACCTCGGTTCACGGATCAACGTGGCACGGATCGAGCAGGCAGCCGCGACCGGCGCCGGAATCCTGGTAAGCAACTGCCCCTTCTGCCTGACCATGTTTGAAGATGGCATCAAGACCAGCGACTGTGAAGAAACCCTCAAGGTACGTGATCTGACAGAGATCATTATTGAAAGGATAGGAGGTTGAGCATGAAAATTCTGGTATGCATCAAGCAGGTGCCCGATATGGAGTCCCGCTTCAAGCCGGCGGCGGACGGTCTCTGGTTCAACGAAGCCGATCTGGCCTGGCGCATAAACGAATATGACGAATACGCCGTTGAACAGGCGGTAAAGCTGAAAGAGCAGCTGGGCAATGAGCCAGAGATTACTGTCCTTTCCATCGGCCCCGACCGAGTCGTCGAAGTGCTCAAGAAGGCCCTGGCGATGGGGGCCGATCGGGCGGTGCATGTGCAGGACAGTGCGCCCCAGCAGAAAGGGCCCTGGCAGATCGCCTCGATTATTGCAAACTATGCCAGAGATAAGGGGTTTGATCTGATTCTGACCGGCATGCAGTCGCAAGACCGAGGCTCGGCCCAGGTTGGGGTACTGGTGGCGGAGTTCTTGGGGTTCGCCTGTGCCACCACTCTGGTTGGTTTCAGCTATGTCGATGGGGTGATCCATGCCAAGCGCGAGCTGGAGGGGGGGCTTAAAGGGCTGGTAGACCTGCGTCTGCCGGCTCTGGTCACCTGCCAGCTGGGCCTGAACATTCCCCGCTATCCAACCCTGCCCAACATCATGAGGGCTAAAAAAAAGGAAATCGAGACGCTCTCTGTTACCAGCCTGCTGACCGAAGAACCTTTAGCCATCACCACCCAGTTCTATGCGCCGGCGCGAAAGGAGGGTGGCCTGGTACTCGAAGGGGACCTCAACGAAATGGCACAACAGCTGGTGGATATTCTGCAAGAGAAGACATCCGTAGTTCGCTAGGCCCATGCATAGAGGAGGCTGAAAATGAAAGCATTACTGGTCTGTGAATATCGCGAGGGGAAGCTCCTCGATACAAGTTATGAACTGATAGCCCTCGCCGATAAGCTTGGGGTCGACAAAGCTGCCGTGCTGATCGGCAGTGAGGAGGCGGTGCCTAAGATGGACGGGACCGTGTACCTGGCCGATGCGGCGGTATGCGGCGAGTACAACCCTGCTGCCCACAAAGCGGTAATTCTCGCTGCCGTGGCCAAAGAGAATCCAGATTATCTCATCTTCTGCCACTCCTCCTACGGCTGGGATCTGGCCCCCCGGGTGGCGGCCGCACTCAAGGCCGGTCAGATCACCGAGGTGGTGGGGATCGTTGATGGTGGTTTTGAAGTGGGTTGCTGCAACGCCAAGATGCGCCGCGTGGTCAAGCCAACCAGCGCCAAAGTGGTGTTGACCATTCAGGCCGGCGCCTTTGCCGCCGCTCCCGCGCAGGGCGCCCCCCGCATCGAACCGATCGAAGTGACGGTCGACGGACAGGGGCTGACCTTTACCGGCTATGAGCCAGCCGAAGCCAAGACGATTGACCTGACCCGGGCCGAGGTGATCGTCAGTGCCGGTCGCGGAGTGGGCAAGAAGGATAATATTCCCCTCATTGCCGCACTGGCCAAGGCGCTCGGCGGCGAACTGGGCGCCAGTCGTCCGGTGGTCGATGCCGGCTGGGTGGAACACAGCCTTCAGGTCGGCACCACCGGCCAGACGGTTGCGCCGAAGTTGTATGTGGCCTGCGGCATTTCCGGCGCCATTCAGCACCTGGCCGGCATGAAAAAGTCGGACTTCGTGGTGGCGATCAATAAGGATAAAGATGCCCCGATCGGTGAAGTGGCTGATGTGCTGGTCGTGGCCGATGTGGTGCAGTTTGCGCCGATATTGACGGCGGCCTTGCAGAAATAGGAGCCACGGCCATGCGTACCGTGAAGTGGTCTACTAAACACGGACACTGACAACGGTGGTATATTGAACCAATATATTGCAACAGGAACCTTTGGCTTGTGTATGAAAAAGGGTGAGACCAAATATGAGATGGGCAGAACTGGATAATGATTTGCTGGATTTTTCGCGGGGGGATGAGAAGTTTGAGAAATACTCTATACAGAATGGCAGCGTTGGTCGCCTTGTTTCCCTGTGTTTCTTTCGCATCGTCAAGTAGCGGGCAAACTTCAATGGAGAATAAGCCTACGCATCACACTGAAACAGGATTTCAAAATCATCCTTTTGTAGAAACTACGGCTCCCAAGGGGTTTCTCTTTTATGTGCGTAGACTTTGGGGGTCGGTTTTTACCCCTGCTGTTCCAGATGGCCACGCGTTATCCACGCAAGAGTCCGTACTGCTGTTAAACTCGATTGAAGGAGACAAGATTAGCTGGCTGGGGCATGCCAGCTTTCTGTTAAAGATATCCGAAGTAACAATATTAACAGATCCATTTCTAACAGAATTTGCCAGCCCCATTTCATGGGCAGGGCCCAGAAGGTTCGTAGCGCCGGGTATCACCATAGAGAATTTGCCGCACATAGATGTTGTGCTTGTTTCGCATAGCCATTATGACCACCTAGATGATGACACCGTTAGAAGCCTGGAAAATAAAGATAAAATCCATGTTGTCGTTCCTTTGGGGCTAAAGTCTTTTTTTGTGGAGCGCGGGTTTAAAATGGTAACTGCGTTGGATTGGGGGCAATCGGTTACGATAGAACGCATTAAGATAACATCACATCCCGCGGTGCATGAATCTGCGCGCAGCACTGATGATTACAACAAGACCTTGTGGTCATCATGGGTGATTGAGGGTCCAGAAAGAAGAGTCTTCTTTGTCGGGGATACTGGATACGCTAAATCAATTTATAGGCGTATTGGTGAACAATATGGCGCATTTGATTATGCGATTGTCCCTATAGGTGCTTATGCGCCAAGAAAGCTGATGTGGATGTCACACGTAACGCCAGAAGAAGCGGTTTCTGTTGGAGCGGATGTGCGCGCAAACACCCTGATCGCCTCTCATTGGGGAACGGTCAGTAGTTTGTCGGATGAGCCCCCGTTTGAGCCCCCGAAACGTTTTAAACAGGCGGGGGTTGATAATGGATTTTGTGAACGAGATCTGTGGATTATGCAAGTTGGGGAAACTCGGGCGCTTTTAAACAAAACTCCCTGAGGTGCTATAACCGACGAAATCTATCAAGGCTGCTTATAACTCCGCGGTGCTTATTTTTGGCTTGCCTCAGCTTGAAATGGAGAATTGCCCCTGTTGAGTTAGCGAGCTAAAAGTTCCCCCGGCATGCCGGTGTCATTTTTGCATTGTTTATTTCTACCCTGAAGCCATGGAAAAACCACAGCGGCCCCTTGCCCCCGAGGGATTCGGCCAGACCTTTCTGGCGGAGCGCCCCTGTCGCTCCCGGAGTCTACCCTATGCACCAACCTTGAGAAGCTAAGACCGCCCTGAGATCACTAAGTTACCTTCCGGTCAAACGCCCGATACTGCACCGCCTCCGCCAGATGGGGTTGGTGGATATTTTCTTCCCCGGCGAGATCGGCAATGGTGCGGGCCACCTTGAGAATACGCGCGTAACTGCGGGCAGACAAACCAAGGCGCTCAGTCACCAGCGCAAGGAGCTTGTCCCCTTCACTGTCTATGGCGCAGAATTGGCGAATGTGGCGCGCTTCCATCTGGCTGTTGGAGTGGATTTTAAGGGTGGTAAAACGTTGCTGCTGGAGGTGGCGCGCCGCTTCCACCCGCGCGCGCACCGTAGCGGAGCTCTCCTGCGCGTCCTTGCCGGAAAGTTGTTGATATGGGATACGGGGCACCTCTACGTGCAGATCGATGCGGTCGAGCAGGGGCCCGGACAGGCGGTTACGATAGCGCTCCAGATTCGCCGCCGTGCAGGTACACTGGTGCTGGCTGTCCCCCAGGTATCCACACGGGCAGGGGTTCATAGCCGCCACCAGCATAAACGAAGCCGGATAGGTCAAACTCATGCTCGCGCGGCTGATCACCACTTTTCCATCTTCAAGGGGCTGGCGCAGCATTTCAAGGACATTCTTCTTGAATTCGGTCAGTTCATCTAAAAACAAGACTCCGCAATGGGCTAATGACGTCTCTCCGGGGCGCGGGATACTGCCACCGCCTATCATGCCGGCGTCGGAGATACTGTGATGGGGCGAGCGAAACGGACGGACCTTGACCAGAGCATCGCGCCGGGCAAGCAGCCCGCTGACCGAGTGTATCTTAGTGGTTTCCAGCGCCTCGCTGAACTCAAGTTGGGGCAGAATGGTGGGGATGCGCCGCGCCAGCATGGTCTTCCCGCTACCCGGCGGCCCGACCATCAACATATTGTGTCCCCCCGCAGCGGCCACCTCCAGCGCGCGTTTGACATGCTGTTGCCCCCGCACCTCGGAAAAGTCGGCCAGCCCTTTTTCATTCTCCGGGGCAAGCATCGAAGGTACAGGTTCCGGCTCAATCTGATGTTCTCCATTGAGAAACCCCACCACTTCGGCCAGATCGCGCACCGGATATACCGGCAAGTTGTCCACCACTGCCCCTTCCGGGGCATTTTCCTGTGGCAGGAGAATGCCGTCAACCTCCCACTTATGCGCTTCACATGCTACCGCCAGAGCACCGCGCACCGGTTTGATCCGCCCATCAAGGGATAGCTCCCCCATGTACAGGTAGCGCTTGGCATTTTCTTTCAGGACCCCTGTCGCCTGCAAAATCCCCACGGCCACCGGCAGATCAAGGGACGCGGCATCCTTGCGGATATCTGCCGGAGCCAGGTTGACGGTGATGCGCCGCACCGGGAATATATAGCCGCTGTTTTTTATAGCTGACTTGACCCGGTCCTTGCTCTCTCTGACGGCCCCTTCCGGCAGACCAACCGTGGCAAACTGCGGCATCCCCTGACTGACATCAACCTCAACTTCAACCCGGTACGCATCAATACCAATGAGTGCCCCTGAATACAGATTTGCAAGCATAAACCACCTGATCTGACAGAATAATAATAATTACACTAAATTAACTATCGCACTATAACAGCTGCGTGAGATGGCAGCAACGGCAAAGGGGATACGCGACCCTTTTCCCGCACAGATCAATGTGCCTTCAAACCCTCTTCCTCCATAAGTTCAACGCCATAGTCGATAGCAACCGCGTATGACATATTGGTAATAGCTGTCACTGTCCGGCTCCCGTCTGTGTAGTCCTGCGATGCACTGGCCGCGTCGAAGCGCCCATTGATAATCCCGATCACCAGCCCGTCTTCTACCCCTACCAGAGGGCCACCCCGGTCGCCGTCGTGAATCATATTATCGAACAGCAAGATCTTGCTCTCATTACGCGACAGCACTTTGGCGCTGGTCACCGCGCTTACCGCAATCAGAGAGTGGAGGGCCTGATGGCCGAATGAGAATCCCAACGACATCACCTGACTGCCCACCATGGTGCTCTCTGCAGTACCGATAAAATGATCCGGCAACTGCATCTCGATCTGTTGCTCCATCTGCAGCAGGGCAACGTCGCGGTCAAGATTGCGGCTTACCACCTTTACAGGGACTGAGGTCACCGTTTCATGACTGATGGGGGTAAATTCGCTCCCCGGGAGCTGCGGCACAACCATCAAGGTTGTATTCTCCTGTGGGATAATATGGGATACCGTGAGCAGATAGCCATCCTCGTGCACGAGAAAAGCCGAGCCCAGGAACTGCACCACCTCCCCTTCGCGCCGGAATACCATCATGCATCCGCCACAAAATTTCTGATATACCGTTTTAAGCATAAACACTCCGTATATGTAGCTGTAATTATTCTTGCAGAACCGGATAGTTATAGCGTTATGTCAAGCTTTAGAGCCACTCTTGTACCCGCTCTGGATAGATACGCATCCAACGTTGCGCCTTCTCATACGGATAGATGCCGTGATCCGCCTGGTTCCAGATCATGTATTGAGAAGCCTCTTCCGCACTCCAATAAAACTGATCCAGCACTTCGTACACCCGTGGCATCTCTTCTTTAAGCCCCTTGCGGACGAGGGTGTGAATCTTTTCTGCCTCGCCAAATATTTTCTGCGGATCGTCGAGAAACTTCAGCTTCCAGCGCGCAAACATCCAGTGTGGTGTCCAGCCGGTAACTACCACCCAGCGCTGATGCCGAATAGCATTTGAAAGCTCTGCGGTCATGGAAACTTCACTTCCATCGATAATGCTGTACCCCTCCAGAGCATAAGCTTTCAGAGCCTCATGTGCCCGCTGCATAATCCCCGCTTCGGAATCTATACCGATAATGGTGCGGCGGAAATTATCTGCGTACCGTTGCAGGTCTGCAATAGACTCAGCGGTGATGTACGGACGCGCACGCTCTCCACGGCCACCGGTCTGCCGCCCCACACTGACGTCCGGGACAACCAGACCGATACGTGCCCCCTCCAGGTTGGGACCCAGGTCATCGATCTGATCCTGATATTGTGCCATATAGTGTTGATGGGTAACCGGCAACCAGGCCGACAAAATCGCATCAACACTTCCGTCTGCAACGGCAGCCCACATTTCGTCCGCATCCATGCGCTGCAGTTCTACCGCTTGGCCAAGCTTCTCCTGTAATAGCGCCTGCACCAGATGGGCACTCGCGATGGAGGATGACCAATCTACATAGCCTATTTTAACCCTCTGTGCCGCGGGGGCAGGCTCCGCTGTGGCGCTAAAACCTATGCCAAGAAGGGCGATAGCCATTACAAAGCCCTTGGTGATGAGGTGTTTCATGTTGTTCCTCCTGTTTTCTGCGCGCATAAATGATGCTGTGTGATCTGCTCCCTACCACAGCCGCTTCCGCCCGAAAGTGGGGAGTTTTTCAGCCGCAAACGGCTTCAACTCACGGGTTTTCGCACCATCAAAGGAAAGTTCAAAGCTCTGCCCCTCTTTGTATTCCGCCAGCCCCTTATGCAGGGACACACACATTCCCAGCAAAATCACCGAAAACGGCAACCCCGTAGCGACCGCTGCGGTCTGCAGCGCAACCAATCCACCCCCGTAAAGAAGTACCGCAGCCACAACACCCTCCAGAATAGCCCAAAAAATACGCTGAATTACGGGTGGCTCGGTATTGCCTCCGGCCGTAATAATATCAATAACCAGAGAACCAGAGTCCGAGGAAGTGACAAAAAAGGTGATAACCACGACCACCGCAAGCATCGAACTGACGGACTGCAGGGGATAGTGCTCCAGCAATTTAAACAGGGAGACAGGGACATTTTCCTGCACCGCTTTGGCGATATCACCGGCGCCGAACATCTCGATATTGATGGCGCTATTCCCGAATACGGTGATCCACACAAAGGTGATGAAGGTTGGAACCAGCAGCACCCCTTTGATGAATTCACCCACAGTGCGTCCATAGGAAACCCGGGCGATAAACATCCCCACAAAGGGCGACCACGATATCCACCACCCCCAGTAGAAAATGGTCCACGCCTGCTGCCAGTCGGTGGCCTCGTAGGTTTCATTCCAGGTAGCGAGCTGAGGCAGATTCTGAATATAAAAGCCGATGTTCTCCATCAACGCTTTCATGATAAACAGGGTTGGCCCCATCAGCAGCACAAATAACATCAAGCCAGCGGCCAAGTAGACGTTGATCTGACTCAGTAATTTAATCCCACCGTCAATGCCACGAATGACCGACCAGGTGGCGACGGCGGTTATGCACACAATCAGGATCATCTGCACAAATACGGACTGCGGCACCCCGAACAGATGATGGAGACCGGCATTGACCTGTTGGACCCCAAGCCCCAAGGAGGTGGCCACCCCAAACAGGGTAGCCACAGTGGCCATTATATCGATAATATTGCCTATAGGGCCGTAGATACGTTCACCCAGCAGCGGATAGAACACTGAACGGATAGAGAGAGGCAATCCTTTATTAAAGGCAAAAAATGCCAGGGATAACCCCACAATGGCGTAAATCGCCCAGGGGTGCAGGCCCCAATGCAGAAAGGTCAGATCCATCGCGACTCGGGCTGCTTCCGGCGTGCCCGGCTCTACCAGCGGCGAGGCGACAAAATGAAACATGGGCTCCGCCACGCCATAAAACAGCAGCCCGATACCCATCCCAGCGGAAAACAGCATGGAAAACCACCCCAGGGTGGTAAATTCCGGCCGGGCCTCGGTGCCCCCCAGGCGGATACCGGAGAATCGCCCCAGCAACAGCGAAATCACATACACCAGGATAATATTCATGGTCCACACAAAGAACCAGCCGGCATACATACCAATGAATTTCTGCACCTGGGAAAAGAAATCATCCACATTGGCCTGGAAGATAAGGGTCAACCCTACAAAGCCGACAATCAACCCTGCGGAGACAAAAAACACCCAGGGATGGACATCAAGGTGAAACCATCCCCCTGCTTTCGAACTCTTGAGATCGTTCTTATCCATACAGATATCTCCCATATTGAACCCGCACCATAGCCGACGGGAAGTTCAGGTTTTAATCCGGTGAAAACACGCAAGCATATTCATCCCTGTGTTACCTTCACAGACCTCCCTTTGTCGTTACTTTCTAACAAAGAAGCTTGTTATTACTAACATCTTCGTATTCTGCATGCAAACCAACCCAGGCAAAAAAACGCATCAGAACGGGGGAAGTCTCTGGCATACCAGTGCTTGACGCATTTCGCGCAAAACATGATAATACCCATATGTGTCTCTGCGCAGATCTCTCCTGGGAGTGAAAGGACCCATTATGGATTTAGTTCGTGTTCTCTGTGCCATCCTCCTCCCGCCGCTAGGAGTCTTTCTACAGGTTGGTATCACAGGCCAATTCTGGCTCAACATCCTCCTCACCCTGTTCGGCTATATCCCCGGTATCGTGCATGCGATATGGATTATTGCCAGGCGTTGAACAAAAAACCTTCGCGGCAACGGCATGATTAACAACTCTCTGGGGATACCTCCATCCCTTTGCTCCAACGCGACTCTTGTATCCTTGCATGACACGTTTCGCTGGCAATGGCCATGTTTGACTATCTCTATTTCTACCTACCTGATAAGGAGTACAGCATGCTCGCAGCATCTGCCGCAGAACCGGGTTTTCTAGCTTTGGTTGGCGTTCCTTTTCTGATTTTTTTTGCGCGCATCCTCGATGTCTCTATCGGTACCCTGCGCATCACCTTCGTCTCCCGCGGGCTGAAATACCTGGCCGCTCCCCTGGGTTTTATCGAGATGCTGATCTGGGTACTGGCCATCTCCCAGGTGATGCAGCACCTGAACAGTTGGACCACCTACATCGCCTACGCCCTTGGTTTCGGGATGGGCAACTATATTGGACTGTTGCTTGAAGAGCGCCTCGCGGTGGGGAGCCTCATCATCCGCACCATCATCCCGCATCAGGAATCTCCAGGGCTGACAAACGCGCTGTGGCAGGCGGGATTCGGCGTCACCAGTGTCGATGCCCGCGGGGAAACCGGCCCGGTGAAGGTTATCTTCACTATCGCCAGGCGCCGCAACCTTGAAAAGGTGATCAACCTCATCAAGAAATTCGACCCCAATGCCTTCTACACCATCGAGGATGTCCGCTTCTTTCATGAAACAATGCCTACGCATCCCTTACGCAAAAAAAGGAGACCTTTTGCAGGTATTTTCGCCGGCAAGTCGGAAAGGTAGAGTTCGCCAGCAGAGCAGCAAGGGCGCTGCTAATGTGGATATTCCTACCAGCCGGCATTTTTTCACCGTCTGCTATTCTCACCTGCCCTCTTTTGGTTAGATACACGTCTGCTACACTAAGAATAGCAAGTGTCGCAGCAGTAACCATAACAGGGGACATTTACCCTACATGAGATAAGCGGCAAGAAGCGCTGCGGCGCCGAACCCTACAAAAGCAAAGGAGATATGCGATGTTTGAAGTCACACGCAAAGAGGGTAACCGGCTGGATATCGATTTTACCGGCAAACTCGACAGTGATGCCATGCGGGCTGCACTTGATGACCTTATGGCAAAAGGGGAAGGGATAGAAAACGGACGGATGCTCTACCGGATTGACAATTTCAGTTTCCCCAGCCTGGGCGCGATCTGGGTGGAACTGTCTCGCCTGCCGGAGCTGTTCAGATTTATCCGCAAATTTGACCGCGCAGCAGTGGTGGCCGACAAGAAATGGCTCCGCAAAATCAGTGAATTTGAGGGGGCTCTGATCCCCGGCCTTGAAATCAAGGCCTTTACCCCGGAGCAGGAGGGTCAAGCTGAAGCCTGGCTGCAGGGGGAAGGGCAGACACTTGATACGTAAACATAATGGGTAAGGGGCTGTGAGCTTACGAAAGGTGCGCTATCTGTTCCGCTACTGCCCCGTTACGGTCCAGTTACGCCCCGATGTTGGAGGAGAAGAGGTGAATGACGGCCACGCCGGAGATGATGAGCCCCATCCCGATAATAGCCGCGAGGTCCGGTGTTTGCTGATAAAGCCACATTGACACCAGGGTTACAAGCACCACCCCTGCTCCGGACCAGACGGCATAGGTTATCCCGACCGGAAGCTCCTTTAAGACCAGCGCAAGGCAGTAGAATGCCACTCCATACCCCAGCACCACAATTATGCTGGGGCCGACGCGGCTGAACTGCGCCGAAGCCTTCAGCGCCGAGGTAGCAGCAACCTCAGCAACGATAGCGATGGCCAGATAGGCGTAGCTGGTCATGGTTCCAGCCACAGGCTAAGCAGCCACTTGGGACTTGGTGAAAATCGCCTTAAAGGGAATATCAGCTGCGGCAAAACACTCCCTGCCCCCCTCTTCGCGATCCACCAGGGTGACAACACCGATAACCTCAAGACCCTCTTCGCGCGCACGCTCAATCGCCTGCATGGAAGAGCCGCCAGTGGTCACCACATCTTCAACAATCACTACCCTGGCCCCCGGCGCGAGGTTTTTACCCCCCTCAAGCCACTGGCCAGTACCATGCCCTTTAGGTTCCTTGCGAATAATAAAGGCCGGAATCGGTGCATTCTCAAGTGAACTTACCAAGGAGGTTGCCGTTGCAATGGGATCAGCCCCCAAGGTGAGCCCGCCAACACCATCAACCCTGCAGCCAAAAGAATGCACAGCTTCGAAAAACGCTTTGCCCACCAGAACAGAACCGCGTGGATGCAAAGTGGTCTGCTTGCCGTCGAAATAAAAGTTACTTTTGCGCCCGGAGGCCAAGGTAACTTCACGCTCTTCGTATGAGAGGAGCCGGATAATATCCATCAGTTCACTGCGTTCCTGTGCGGTCATCTTCTTTCCCCTCTGCGGTATATTTTACGCGTTCACTAGCGTCCCCATGCTCTGGTCGTTTCCGCGCCGGAATATGCAGGATGCATGAGTCCCGAATCTAACGTTCAAACAAGCCCAATTGATTATCTGCCTTCAGGTGCGGAAATTTTATCGGATATTTGCCGGTAAAACAGGCGGTACAGAACCTGCACATCTCTCGGTTTTCCGGATCCCGGTTTTCCGGGCTACAGGTAGCCTTGAGCAACCCTTCAGTCGAAAGATAGCCCAGCGTATCGGAGGTGATGTAGCGATTTATCTCTTCGATGCTGTGGGATGAGGAGATGAGCTCGTTGCGTGTGGGGGTATCTATGCCGTAATAACACGGATAGCTGGTCGGCGGGCTGGATACCCGCATGTGCACCTCTTTGGCCCCGGCATTTCTCACCATCTTGATGATCTTGCGTGCCGTGGTTCCGCGCACAATGGAGTCATCCACAATCACTACGCGTTTCCCCTCAATCACCTCGCGCACGGGGTTAAGTTTTATCTTTACCCCGAAATGGCGGATCGTCTGCTGCGGCTCGATGAAGGTGCGCCCTACATAGTGGTTGCGGATCAGCCCGAGTTCAAACGGAATCCCCGACTCTTCCGCATATCCGATGGAGGCCGGCACCCCGGAATCGGGGATCGGCACTACCACGTCCGCGTCTACAGGGAACTCACGTGCCAGTTCACGTCCATATTCCTTGCGTACGGAATACACTTCGCGCCCGAAGATGGTGCTATCCGGACGCGCAAAATAGACAAACTCAAAAATGCACGGACAGGGGGTTTTTTTCTCCAGCGGAAACATGGAATGCACCCCTTTTCCATCGATAATAACCATCTCGCCGGGTTCGAGTTCGCGAATAAACTCCGCCTCAATCAGATCAAGGGCGCAGGTTTCAGAGGCTACGACATAAGATCCTTCAAGTTTCCCCAAAACCAGAGGGCGGAACCCACGCGGATCGCGCACCGCCACCATCCGGGTCTCGGTGAGGAACAACAGGCTGTAGGCCCCATCTACACGTTCAAGAGCCGTGGTAATGCGTTCCGCAAGGCTGTCCGCATGACTCCTGGCCAGCAAGTGAATAATCACTTCGGTATCGGAGGTGCTGGAGAAGATGGAGCCCAAATGTTCAAGCTCATTGCGTAATTCCTGTGCATTGACCAGATTGCCGTTATGCGCTACCGCAATACTACCGCGCGCATAGTCAACCAGAATCGGTTGACAGTTTTTCACGTCGCCACTGCCGGCGGTTGCATAGCGCACATGGCCGATAGCACTGCGTCCGGGGAGGCGCTCAAATATCTGTGGATCGCGGAACACATCAGATACCAGTCCGTTTTTGCGATGGGCACGCAGCGTAGCGCCATCGGAAGCAACAATGCCGCAGCTTTCCTGTCCACGGTGCTGCAGAGCGTACAGCCCCAAGTAGGTGAGATTGGCTGCTTCGGGATGCCCATAAATACCGAAAACACCACATTCTTCCTTCAGTTTATCAAACATATTTTATTGCTTCCTTCCTACGGTGTGATGTTTCGCGCTGCACTGGCGAGATCTTGAATGATCTCAGCGGTGAATTTTTCGATACGCACGTTAAAAACCTGACTTCCCGCGCACTTCCACTGGTGTGCAGGGCTGTTTCCCAACAACTGCCTACAGCACCTGTTCGCGAATAAAATCAATGGCATTCTTATATAACCACAATCCCATCCCCTCTTCGGGCAACTCTTCGCGCGTCCAGCGCGGATGATGGGTGCGGTGCAGATACGCTTCGGGGTGGGGCATGAGGCCAAACAGGCGCCCACTTGGGTCGGAAATTCCGGCGATGGCAGCCATCGACCCGTTGGGGTTGAGGGGAAACTCCAGCGTCGGCGCAATGTAAGCGGCGTCGCTGTATTTCAGCACTGCCAGATGCTCGGCCTCTATCCGTTCCAGCACCTGCTGATCTTCAACCACAAATTTCCCTTCCCCATGGCGTACCGGGAGATAGATGCCGGTAAGGCCGCGGGTAAACACACAGGGTGATTTCTGATCTACCTTCAGATATACCCAGCGGTTTTCAAAGCGGCCGCGATCGTTTACGGTCAGGGTAGCACTCTGGGTACGATAGTCACGGTCCAGGCCCGGGAGCAAACCCATCTTGACCATGAGTTGAAAGCCGTTACACACCCCCATAACCAGATTACCATTTTCCACAAACTGCAGAATTTCGTCGAGCAGGGTGCCCCCGCTGGTTTTTATTCTGGCATGCCGCAACCGGTTAGCTCCGGCTTTGGCGCTACCCAGATCATCCCCGTCGAGAAAGCCCCCGACAAAGTTGAGGAAATGGTAATCGTGCAGGCTGACCTCGCCGGAGAGCAGGCGCGAGAGGTGTACGATATCGACACGTCCGGCACCAGCCAGACGACAGGCATTCGCCACTTCGCGCTCACAGTTGTAGCCGTTGCCGGAAACCACGATAGCTTTAACTTCCGCGGACATAATCAAAGCTCCTTCAATGTGGCCTGCCAGGCCTCTTTCAGCACATAGATATCTTCCTCGACAATCAGGGTATCGGCGCCGGCGCAAATGCGCAGAACAGGGGCGCTGGTCACTTTGCCCAAACAGCAGATCTCCTGCCCGCTGAAGAGTTTTTCGAACTCCTCCGCATTGGCAGGCGCCACCGTGACCAGCAGACGACTCTGCGTTTCAGAGTAGAGCATCTCAAGGACCGTGAGCTCCCCCTGCGTGCGCAGATTATCTAAATTGATGTTCATGCCGAACCCACCGGCAAAGGCACTTTCCGCCAGCGCCACCCCCAGCCCGCCGTCAGACAGGTCGTGGCACGAAGCCACCAGCCCAGCCTTCTGCGCCCGATTCAGGGTACGATAGCGGCGCAGGGCGGTAGCAGCATCGACCTGCGGAACCTGGTTGCCGGTAAACCCGAGAATATTGTAGAGCTCGGAACCTCCGAGCTCCGCCGCGGTGCTCCCCAGCAGATAGACTTTATCCTGCGGACGTTTGACATCCATAGTGGTGCACAGCCGCACATCATCGACCTTGCCGATTACAGAGAACAACAGCGTAGGGGGGATAGAGATCTTTTTCCCGTCGATGTGGTAGTCATTTTTCATCGAATCCTTGCCGGAGATCAGGGGGACCCCAAAAGCGACGCAGTAATCGTACAGCGCCTTGTTCGCCCGCACCAGCTGTGCCGCCTTGAACGGTCCGTCGGGGGTGCGCTCACTCAGAACCGGGTCGCACCAGCAGAAGTTATCCAACCCCGCGACATGATCTATATTCCCACCGACACACACATAGTTGCGCAGGGCTTCGTCGATGGCGCAGGCTGTCATATGGTAGGTATCGATAGCACTGTAGCGCGGGCAAATGCCATGTGCCACGGTAATTCCAGCGAAGGAATCGGGCAATGGGCGGACCACAGCTGCATCGGCGGGGCCGTCGTTGGCTTCCCCGGTCAGGGGTTTGAGCACCGTGTTGCCTTGAACCTCATGATCGTAACGCCGCACCACAACTTCCTTGGAACATACGTTAAGAGAACCCAGCAACTTAAGCAATGCCTCCTGCACTTCGGGCAGATCCGCTTCCGCAGGCTGCCGGTAGGTCTTGATTTCCCAGCGCGCTGGGATTTTCATCTGCGGATTGGCATTATGGAGAAAATCCATAGGCAAATAGGTGGCGGTCTGGCCATGGTACAGGCAGTGATAGTAACCGGAGTCGGTGAAGACCCCCAGGTCGGTAGCCTCTACGTTCATGCTCGCCCCCAGACGAATAAACTCTTCCACATGTTCGGGAGGGACGGCCAGGGTCATGCGCTCCTGGGCCTCGGAGATCAGAATTTCCCACGGCTGAAGGCCGGCATACTTGAGCGGTGCCCGCTCCAGATGCATTTCAAATCCACCGGTTTCCTCGGCCATCTCCCCCACGGAGGATGACAAACCGCCGGCGCCGTTATCAGTGATGGAGTTATACAAGCCCTTGTCGCGTGCAATGATGAGAAAGTCAAACATGCGCCGCTGGGTGATGGGGTCACCTATCTGCACTGCGGTGACCGGTGAATTCTCGTTCAGCTCTTCAGATGAGAACGTAGCCCCATGAATTCCGTCCTTCCCGATGCGCCCCCCCACCATGATGATGTGATCGCCTACCAGTGCTTTCTTTTCATGCCCCGGGCGCCCGTGCAGTTGCGCCGGCATCAGGGCGGCGCTGCCACAATATACCAGGGGTTTCCCGACAAAGCGCTGGTCGAACACCAGCGAGCCGTTAATGGTAGGGATGCCACTTTTGTTTCCCCCATGCTCAATCCCTTCGACCACCCCTTCAAAGATGCGGCGCGGATGCAGCAGGCGCGGCGGCAAAGGTTTGGAATAAAAGGGTGAGGCAAAACAGAGCACATCGGTGTTGAAAATCAGGCGCGCGCCCCGGCCGGTACCGAAGGGGTCGCGGTTGACTCCGACGATGCCGGTTAATGCGCCACCGTACGGATCGAGCGCACTCGGGGAGTTATGGGTCTCAACCTTGTACACCATGCTCCAGTTGTCAGTAAAGCGGACCACTCCGGCGTTGTCCTTGAATACCGACAGACAGATGTCATCCGCACCTTTTTGTCTGCGAACTTCGCTGGTTGTCTCCATGATGTAACTTTTAAACAGCGAATCGATGCTCTCCTTCTGGCCGTGCTCATCTTCGTAATCGATACGGGCAGCGAAAATCTTGTGCTTGCAGTGCTCGCTCCAGGTTTGCGCCAGCGCCTCCAGTTCGGCATCGGTAATCCGCGCTCCTACCCCCTCCTTCTTACGCTGCTGCTGCACCTTGGGGTCCGCGATAAAAGCCTGGATGGTCTTCATCTCCTCCAGGCTCAGCGCCAGCATTCCATCACGGCTGATCTGCATCAGAGTGTCGTCATCCACAGCCAGATCAATTGCGCGAATTTCCGGTTGCCCCGTGGTTTCCACCCTGGCCACTTGCGGCGCCAGCCCGATTTCGGGGTCGAATTCCGCGCGACTGACGATGGTCCAGCGCTGAATCAGCCCATTGGCAAGAACCCCGGCGGCGATCTCTTCGGCTTTTTGTTTATCTACATCCCCGCGCAGCAGATACTGCACCGAGGTATACACAGCCTCCTCGGCGACAAACGTGCGCCCAAGCAGATACTCCAGCGCTTCGCGCGCGGTACGCCCGGTGTTATCGGTAACTCCTGGGCGAAATCCGACTTCGATCAGCACGTCGAAATCCTGCGCCAAGGCTTTATCCACGGCGTATTCTTGAATTATGGGATCGGAAAACGGCCCTTGAGCCGCCGCTTGCAGTTCAGCGGCACTGAGCTGTGCATCTATGGTGTAGACGTCAAGCGTGCGTACCTGTTGCAATTCAATACCGAGGTGGTTACGTATATCCTGACGCACCCGCTCTGCGCGCGCATCACGCACCCCGTCTTTAAGACCTACAACAATCCTGTTGGCCATATGTTCTCCTCATTCAGTCCTCCCCTTCCAGGGGATTCATACCTACCTGCAGTGTCTGGTGCAAACGCTGAACCAAACGCAGCTCTTGCTGAACACTCTCGCGCCAGCGCGTTTGCAGCACAGTGAATCTACTCAGGTTCGACAATTAAAGCTCTCGCTGGCGACCGCCACCTGTCCGGCAATCAACTGTGGGCGACAGCCGTTCTGCCCATGTAACACCCGCTCTATCTTCTGTCGGACCAGTTCCTCAGTGTTATTGGTTTCACTCATGTGGGCCATAAATACCGCCTGCAGCTCGGGCCAGAGCAGGTCCCCAAGCAATTCGGCAGCCTGGCTATTGGAAAGGTGGCCGTGCCGACCGCGTATCCGCTGCTTTAAAGGCCATGGATATGGCCCATCTTGCAGCATCTGCTCATCGTGATTGGTCTCCAGCACCAGCACCTGGCAGCGCTGCAAGCGCTCGCGCACCAGCCGGGTAACTACGCCAAGGTCAGTAGCAATCCCCACTCTGGCGCCCCCGGCCGTCAGGATAAACCCGACAGGAGCCACGGCATCATGGGTAACCGGGAAGGTCTCTATCGCCAGATCCCGCAGCTGCAACACCCCGGCCGTTTCTAAGGTGCAATGGTCTACAGCTCCAATGGCAGGCAGGGCCGCAAAGGTCTGGGGCAGACAATACAGCGGCACGTTGTAGCGCCGGCACAGAGGCCCCGCGCCGATGCAGTGGTCTCGGTGTTCGTGGCTGATGATCACGGCGTCAAGCTCCTGCGCCGCAACTCCGATCTCCAGCAACCGCCGGGTAAGCTCGCGCGCGGAAAGACCGGCATCGATCAACACCTTGGTGCAGTCGCTCTCTATATATATGGAGTTGCCCTTACTGCCACTAGCAAGCTGACAAATACGCACCGGTTTTCTCCTGCTGCTGCATGTCTGCTTTCACACGCTTTTCATGTATAGGTTGGGTGCAATTTGTGTACAGGCAACCGGAATAAGCTGAGTAGGTATAGTGAGATTGGCGTCATCCCCGGCCTGGCCCTGCCCCGCTGCCGCAGGCAGGCAAACTCTGCCTTTACTGCTCGCGCCTTCATAACACACACGCAGTAAAAGGGCAAGAACGGCAGCGTGGTTTCGCCCCACTATTCTGCCCACGCTCAACTTCCGTGACTAGAAGCTGCCCCAAACTTTATCCCCCCAGGCGCTGGCCAGTTCCACATGCGCCTGCTACTATTTACAAAGAACGCAAACAGCCGGGTTTTAGTGCCTGCAACCCTGAACTGCTTGTGCCGGAAATGTTTGGAATACACAACACCGCATGGCCAGAGCGGCATAGCCCTTGACGCTTACCCGGTGGACGTTTATCCTTAAGCCTTAGCTGCACAACCGGTGTGCTGGCCTGTTTTCTGGCGTGGTTTTGCATATTCTGTGTAATTATCTATTTTAAAGGAGAGTGTGTCTATGTCTGCAAAAGTCGCTATCAATGGTTTTGGTCGCATCGGGCGGAACGCCTTGCGCATTGCCCTGCAGTCAGCTGATTTTGAGGTTACCGCCATAAATGACCTGACTGATGCCAAAACCTTGGCCCACCTGCTCAAATATGATTCCGTTCATGGAATTTTCCCCGGAAAAGTGGAAACAAATGGCGCCAATATTATTATTGACGGACGCCCCATAAAGATTTACAGCGAAAAAGATCCGGCGGCGCTCCCTTGGAAACAAGAAGGTATAGAGGTTGTGCTCGAAGCAACCGGCGCATTTCGGACGCGGGGGGGAGCGGCTAAGCATCTCGAAGCTGGAGCAAAACGTGTTGTTATAAGCGCACCCGGCAAGGACTCCGACGTAACGGTGGTAAAAGGGGTTAATTTTTCAGATTACGACCCGGCCAAGCACCAGATCATCTCCAACGCCTCCTGCACTACCAACTGCCTGGCCCCGGTTGCGCACCTGCTGCACAAAAAACTGGGGATCAAACGGGGCAGCATGACCACCATCCACTCTTACACCAACGACCAAAGAATTCTCGATCTGCCCCACAAAGACCTGCGGCGTGCGCGGGCGGCAGCAGTCTCTATGATTCCAACCACGACCGGCGCTACCAAAGCGGTGGCCCTGGTTATCCCGGAACTTCAGGGACGTCTTTTTGGCATGTCTATCCGGGTTCCAACCCCCAATGTATCGCTGATTGACTTTGTAATAGAAACCGAGAAAGACACGTCCGTGGAAGAGGTCAATGCCCTGATACGGGAAGCAGCCAATGGGGAGTTCAAGGGAATTCTTGAATACTGCGACGAGCCTCTTGTCTCTAAGGACTTTAACGGCAATCCCGCGTCTGGCATCCTTGATGCGCTGAGCACCGCTGTGCTCCAGGAGCGGATGGTCAAAGTGCTGCTGTGGTACGATAACGAATGGGGCTACTCTGCACGGATTGTCGATCTTCTGAACCTTGTAGCAACTAAAAAATAACCGCGAAACTGCGCCAGCGCCATTTAAACTATATGGAGTAATTGATTTGATGCTCAACAAATGTTCCGTTACAGACCTCGAACTGCGCGGGAAACGCGTATTTTGCCGGGTTGACTTCAATGTACCCCTGAATGATGACGGCACAGTTGCCGATGACTCCCGCATAGTTGCCTCCCTGCCCACCATTCGCTATATCATGGCGCAAGGGGGGCGGCTGATTCTGGCATCCCACTTGGGGCGCCCCAAAGGGGTGCGGAAGCCTGAATTCAGCTTAGCGCCGGTAGCACCGCACCTTGCCGAGCTTCTCGGACATCCGGTAACTATGGCGCCGGACTGCATCGGCGCTGAGGTGGAAGAGCTGATTGCCAATATGGCCGATGGCGATGTCATCCTGCTTGAAAACCTGCGCTTTCATCCCGAAGAGGAGAAGAACGCACCGGAATTCTGCGCCCAACTTGCGCGTCTGGCTGATGTCTACGTCAATGACGCCTTTGGCACGGCCCACCGTGCCCATGCCTCCACCGAAGGGATCGCCCACCTGCTGAAGCCCGCAGCTGCCGGCTTCCTCCTGGCTGAAGAGCTTGAATATCTGGGTAAAGCCCTGGAGAACCCGAAACGTCCGTTTGTCGCAATCCTTGGCGGTGCCAAAGTCCGGGACAAGATTCCAGTTATAACCAACCTGCTCAACAAGGTAGATACCCTCCTTATAGGGGGGGGAATGGCCTACACATTTCTTCACGCCCAGGGTTTCGAGGTGGGCAAATCACTGCTGGAGCAGGATCAGGTGGAACTGGCGGCTTCCTTGTTAAAGCAGGCGGAAGCAAAAGGGGTTAAGCTAAAGCTGCCCGTCGATCACATCGCAGCCCCTGAATTCAGCAACGATGCCCCGCTACAGATAACCGCCGATGCCAACATTCCCCCCTCCTGTATGGGGCTGGATATAGGGCCAGAAACCCTGAAACTTTACACCGATGTCATAAAGCAGGCGGCAACGGTGGTATGGAATGGCCCCATGGGGGTATTCGAGATGGACAACTTTGCACGCGGCACCATGGAGGTGGCCCGCGTCATGGCCAACTCTGCCGCAACGACTATTATCGGGGGGGGCGATTCTGTTGCCGCAGTAAACAAAGCCGGCCTTAACGCTGCCATGACCCACATATCCACTGGCGGAGGAGCCTCTCTGGAGCTGCTAGAGGGTAAAACCCTGCCCGGGGTGGCAGCTCTGACAGATAAAGAATAAAGAGCAGGAGAAATATATGCGCAAGCCTCTGATAGCTGGGAACTGGAAACTACACAAAACGATAGGTGAGGCCAAGGACTTGGCCCGTCAACTGTGCACCAAACTCGTTGACGTGCATAATACTGACATCGTGCTGGCACCGCCCTTCACCGCCATAACTGCTGTAGCTGAAATATGCACAGGTACTGCCATTAAGGTCGCAGGGCAGAATTGCTATCCGGAACCGCAGGGTGCATTTACCGGCGAAGTATCCGCCCCGCAGCTCAAAGACGCGGGATGTGCATACGTCATTCTTGGACATTCTGAACGGCGCCAGATTTTTGCTGAAGACGACACCTTTATTAATGCCAAGGTGCATGCGGTTTTACAGGCAGATATGCAGGCCATTCTGTGCGTAGGTGAAACGCTGGAGCAGCGCGAACGCGGTGATTTGTTTGAGGTGCTCAACATTCAGATACAGAACGGCTTAAACAAAACAAGTGCCACCCAGATGGAGCATCTCGTTATAGCCTACGAACCGATATGGGCTATCGGCACCGGGAAAACCGCCAGCAGCGAGGATGCTGCGGAAGTACACGCCTACATCCGCGGCTTGCTGCAGGGGATGTATTCTCCTGCAATAGCACAGAACACGCGAATAATATATGGCGGCAGTGTCAAGCCGGACAACATCAGTGCCCTGATGGCGCAAGCCGATATTGACGGAGCGCTTGTTGGCGGAGCCAGCCTCAACGCTGTTGATTTCAGCGCCATCGTCAATTTTCCCCGCTCAATACACATGGCGGATTCCGCCAGATAAAAGGAAATTCACTGGTGCGCTGCATGCAATTGTGCTAGGGTCAGGGGTCAGCCGTAGTAGCAATGACTGTTATTCTCGGCTTTGTATCCCGCGCTGTACTATGCGGATATGTACCAAAACATGCACGAAACAAGCGCCTGAAGCGCACGTAAGCTGCTCGCAGTACAGCATTTTCACTAACAACCGGAGTAGACTAATCACATGACCACTGTACTTCTGATAATCCACGTTATGGTTTCCATATCATTGGTAATCATCGTTCTTCTCCAAGCAGGCAAAGGTGCAGAAACCGGCGCATCATTCGGCGGTGGAGCAAGCCAGACCATGTTTGGTGCCAGTGGTGGACAGACATTTCTGAGCAAATCAACCACTTTGATGGCCGCAATTTTCATGCTTACCAGCCTCTCCCTGGCCTATTTTCACGATCAGGACGGAGCGGGCAGTATTATGCCGGAGCAGGTAAAGGTACAGGAGACAGCCCCTGCCCCGCAAGCTCCTGCTGTCCCGTCAGAGCCCCCTGCCCCTACACCCGAGTAATTTCTATGTTGACAGCTATATCCTAAATAAGTATAAAGAGCCCTGCATTGCCGAAGTGGTGGAACTGGTAGACACGCACGCTTGAGGGGCGTGTGACCTAACGGTCGTGCGAGTTCGATTCTCGCCTTCGGCACCAGCTTTGCATAATAACCCGACTACTAAAGTGGTCGGGTTTTTTATTTCCATTCTATCCTCCCTTCCGCTCGCCCACCGTATCCGGAAGAAGCTGACATAATCTATTTTACCTCCTGGGCGTTATGCGATAGCATGGGCGTTTAACATTTACCGCTGATCAGGCAGATTGGCGTTTCTATGCAAACCTTTCTACGCAAACCATGTAAAGGAGTATCAACGTATGGGACAGAATTATTTCAACACATTGCCTCTACGGCGTCAGCTTGAAGAGCTTGGCACCTGCCGCTTTATGGGGGCCGATGAGTTCAGGAATGGCTGCGACTATGTAAAGGGGAAAAAGATTGTCATAGTTGGCTGCGGCGCACAGGGACTTAATCAGGGACTCAACATGCGTGATAGTGGGCTTGATGTATCTTACGCCCTGCGCCAGGAAGCAATTACTGAGCAGCGCCAATCCTACAAAAATGCGGCAGAAAACAATTTCCCGGTCGGCAGCTACGCTGAGTTGCTGCCACAGGCAGATATTGTGATGAATCTGGCCCCGGACAAGCAACATACCGACGTGGTCAATACCGTAGTCCCTCTGATGAAACAAGGAGCCGTGTTCAGTTATGCTCACGGTTTCAATATTGTAGAAGAGGGGGTTCAAATCCGTGCCGACCTCACTGTAATCATGGTGGCGCCCAAGTGCCCCGGCTCTGAAGTGCGCGCAGAATATACCCGCGGCTTCGGCGTGCCGACCCTCATTGCTGTACATGGCGAAAATGACCCCAAGGGGGACGGCCTCGAAATTGCTAAGGCCCTGTGTTCGGCTCAAGGGGGTGATCGCGCGGGCGTTCTTGAATCTTCTTTTATCGCTGAAGTGAAGTCTGACCTCATGGGGGAGCAGACTATCCTGTGTGGCATGCTCCAGACGGGTTCAATTCTGTGCTTCGATAAAATGGTGGAAGAAGGAATTGAGCCGGGATATGCCGCCAAGCTGGTGCAATATGGCTGGGAGACTATCACCGAAGCCTTAAAACAGGGCGGTATCACTAATATGCTCGATCGCCTTTCCAATCCGGCTAAGATCCGCGCATTTGTGCTCGCCGACGAGCTCAAGGAAATAATGCGCCCGCTGTTTCAGCAACATATGGACGACATTATTACAGGAACTTTTTCTGCCACTATGATGCAGGATTGGGCAAATGATGATAAGGATCTGCTGCGCTGGCGCGAGGAGACCGGACAAACCGCTTTTGAACGGACTGGAGCCAGCGGTACAATCAGCGAACAGGAGTACTTTGATAAAGGGATCTTGATGGTGGCAATGGTCAAGGCCGGGGTAGAACTGGCTTTCGAATCGATGCTGGAAGTAGGGATCGAGCCTGAATCCGCCTATTATGAATCACTCCATGAGACTCCCCTTATCGCCAACACTATTGCGCGCAAGAAACTCTATGAAATGAACCGCATAATCTCTGACACAGCCGAATATGGCTGTTATCTCTTTGCCCATGCCTGTGTACCTCTTTTGGGCGATTTCATGCGCGATATTTCAACCGATGTCATAGGCAAGGGGATGAATATTGATGATACCAGCGTGGACAACAGGACTCTGGTGTGTATCAATGGTGCCATCCGCGGCCATTTCATTGAAGATGTGGGCGCAGAACTCCGTGCCGCCATGTGTGGAATGCAGCCCATCGGCCAGCAGGACTAGAATGCCTGCCTGACTAACATACAGACAGCTCAGAAATAAATATTACCTACAATACAAAAGGCCCGCAGCGTGTACACGCTGCGGGCCTTTTGTATTCAACTACAAGTTTAATTATAGCAGCAAAGAAACGGCCTCCTTTGCGGCCGCCAGAAACTCTTGCGGCAGCACCCCGATGAGAACTATAGCGAGAATAAAGAATACCCCCAAGGCTTTTGAACCAACCGGCATCAGGATAGGATCCTTCTCATCGTCAGCGCCGCAGTACGCCGCGCGTGCCATCTTCAGATAGTAGAACAATGCGACAGCTGCATTGATAACCCCGATTATAACCAAGGCGTAATAGCCCTTATTGATAGCTCCGGTAAATACAACAAATTTACCCACAAAGCCAATAGTCGGTGGGATACCAGCCATACCGAAAACCGCTACCAATAAGGTCATAGCGAGCAGTGGTGAACGGCGGGACAGTCCTCTCAAGTCATCAAAGCTGACATTTTGCCCTTCAGGCGCGATGTTATAAATAACGTAGAAACAACCCAGGTTCATGAGCAGATAGCCGATGATATAGAATACGGCAGCTGCCATGCCCAATAGATCTGCCGTCAGAATTCCGAGCATTACATAACCCGCATGGGCGATACTGGAGTATGCCAACAGGCGCTTGAGATCATTTTGAACCAGTGCAGTGAGATTACCAAACGTCATGGATAATACTGCAAAAGTCGCAAGCACCCAGGTAAACTGAGTGATGTCAGCACCGGCAACAGCAACGAGACGCAGCAGCAGCAATACCGCACCAACCTTAGGCAGTGTTGCAATAATGCTTGTGGTTTCGTTGGCTGCGCCCTGATACACATCAGGTGTCCAGAAGTGCATGGGAAACATCGCCAACTTGTATAAGAAGCAAATCAGCACCAGGACCATGGCACATACAGCTAGCGGTTGTGTTGCCACTAGCGATGGCATTAGTACCGCAAGTTCATTCAGGTACGTCGTATGTGCAAGTCCGAAAATGTATCCCATGCCATACAGAGTCAACCCGGTTGCGACTGCACCAAACATAATATACTTAATGCAAGCTTCGGCAGACATGCGCCCTTGTCCCTGGCGAAATGGGATCACGACATACAGAGCATACGAAGAAATTTCAAGGCTCAGCAGGATGGCCAGCAACTCTACAGAACTGCTTAGAAAAACCAAGCCTAAGGCGCTGACCCCGAGAAACATGTTGTATTCTGCATGAAGCTTAGGCTCAATCCCCACTAGTCCACGCCCGAGGGCAAACACCAGAAACAAACCACTTAAAATAATGATCTTGAATAACTGCGAGAGGGTATCGACCTGATACGCATCGAAGAACAGCAGCCCATTGGCACCGTAACTGGCAACTGCCGCCACTAGCACAACCGCCGACATAACCAGGGTAACCCCCTGGATCACTTCTGTGCGTAAATTGCCCAAGGTCATGAAAAACAAAACCAGGACCATTAACATCAGTGCCATTTCCGGCATAAAAACTGTGTTTAGCATAATTGATCCGCTTCTTTGATTAGAAACTTACGATACTTTTAATCCACACACCTGCATCGTGCAGCAGCGCGTGGTGCTCACCCGTATGTGCCACTTCAGGGATAACACTACCAGCTTCAACCTGACTGATCAGATGAGCAACACTGGTATCCATCATGTCGAGCAGCGGCGTGGGATGCAAGCCAATCCAGAACACAAACACGGTCAGAAAGGCAAGCTGGACAATCTCACGTGCATTGCAGTCGGCGATTGCATGACTGTCGTCGCCGTGATGCGCATGCCCGTCAGAATCATCCCATACCATTTTCTGCAACAGGCGCAGCATGTAGGCCGCCGCGAGAACCGCACCGGGGATTGCAACAGCCCCAACCAGAGGGTACTTTTCAAACGCACCGAACAAGACCAGGAACTCCCCTACAAAGCTGTTGGTGCCGGGGAACGCCAGGGATGAAAGGGAAAAAATGCCGAGAAATGTGACATATATCGGCATAATCATGCCCAGTTTGCTGTTGTCGGCTATTTCACGGCTATGGGTGCGCTCGTAAATCAGGCCAATCAAGATAAACAAGGCCCCGGTGGTAACCCCATGGTTAATCATCTGCAGCATAGCTCCCTTGATTCCCCCGGTGTTGAGGAGAAATATTCCCAAGGTTACAAAGCCCATATGCCCCACAGATGAATACGCTATCAACTTCTTGATATCGGACTGCCCCAGCGCCAGATACCCGCCAACGATAATGCTGACCAGGGACATAACGAGCAGGATTGGTACGCAGTAGTATGTAGCCGCCGGGGTGATAGGGAGACAGAAACGCAGGAAACCGTAACCACCCATTTTCAACAGGATACTGGCCAGTATAACCGAACCTGCAGTAGGGGCCTGTACGTGCGCCGCCGGCAGCCAGGTATGAAACGGGAACATGGGCATTTTGATGGCAAAACCCAGGGCGCAGGCAATGAACACCCACATCTGAAATGAGAAACTGTACGTGTGGGTCATCAATTCAGGAATAAAGAATGTCCCGGTATTGATATACAAAGCTATGATAGAAACCAGCAGAAAGATACTTCCGGCAAAGGTATACAGGAAAAACTTTATCGAAGCGTAGTCTTTACGATCCCCACCCCAGACCGCGATGATAAGGTACATGGGAACCAGCATACCTTCCCAGAATATATAGAACAGCACGGTATTCAAACTCAGGAAAACCCCGATCATGGCTGTTTCCATAAGAAGCATGACAACCATGAATTCTTTAATCCGGGTCTTTATGTAGGTCCATGAACATAATACGCACAGCGGCATTACAAATGTAGTAAGCAAAACCAGCAACACACTGATTCCATCAACACCTACGACGTAGTCGAGGTTGAGAGCAGGAAACCAGTGGCGCAGTTCTACAAATTGAAACTTAGCTGTTGACCGGTCGAAATGGGTCCACAGAGGAATTGAAATCAACGCTGTGAGCAGAGTTACAGCCAGACTCCAGTATTTCAGCAAGGTATCGCCACGTAGAAACATAGCAATAACAGCCCCGACTACCGGCACAATCAACAGCATTGAGAGGATCGGGTAATTCAACGTGTTCAGTATAAGATACTTTTCCATGACTTCCTACTGTCTCGAATGAGTTAATGCGTACGGCTTAAAAACTATCACACCAATACAACCACAATCAGAACCACGAACACCAGTCCTGCTGCTGCCCCGATATACTGCTGCAGTTTTCCGGTCTGAAACTGCCTGGTCTGCTCGCCAGCTTTAATCATCCCCTTGGCACTCCCGTCCAGAGCCCAGTCAATCCCCTCCCAGTCAAACCAGGAAAGTGCCCGCGCAGTGGCCATGGTAAAACGCAGCCCCACATTCTGATACACGTTACTTACCCACTCATTGGCTGCATTAACCGGTTTCTTCGCCAGCCACATGAAGCCCAGTGCCCCTTTGCGGTAAAACCAGTCGAGGTCAAGATTGGAAACATCTTGGGGTTTGAGATATTTGACCATGATGTAAAAACCCAAACCGGTAAATCCAAGCCAATGGAATGTTTCAGTAAGGTGGTAGCTGTTGTACGGATGAAAATCGACCGCATACGGTAACATATTGTACAGATAGTCAGGATAAACCCCGAGAAAGATGCACATAAACGCAGCCATGAACATCCCGATCTGCATATTCCAGTGCGCCTCCTTCGGTTTAATGCCTGCATCATTGGGGCCGAACCAGATAAAATAGGGTAACTTAATCCCCACAGACAGGAAGGTACCCACTGCTGCGAGCGAAAGCATGTGCATGATAAGTATCCGATGATCAGCTCCGGCTGCACCAATAACCATGGACTTGCTTATAAAGCCACTGGTAAGGGGGAAGCCCGAGATCGCGATGCCCCCAATTACAGTGAATACAAGCGATAGCGGCATATATTTATACAAGCCCCCGAGTTCACTCAGCTTAGAACGCCCTGTCATCTCAAGCACACTGCCAACACCCATGAACAATAACGCTTTATACAGAATATGTGCATAGGCGTGGGCGACGGCACCGTTAACTGCCATATGGGTACCAATACCGATACCGCAAACCATGTACCCGACCTGGCTGACAATGTGATAAGCAAGTATTCGGCGTGCATCATTTTCAACAACCGCGTACCCAACCCCGTACAACGTCATGATAGCGCCCAATATCGCCAGGGCTTCATAGCCAGCAAAGCCACGTGCCAGTACGTACACAGCTGTCTTAGTGGTAAACGCGCACATGAAGACCGCGCCGGTAACGGTAGCCTCCGGATAAGCGTCCGGGAGCCATGCATGGATCGGGGGGACGGCAGCATTTAACATGAACCCGATCATGATGAGATAATCTCCCAGCGTCGCTGTATCTGGAGCAATCAGGTTAAAACTCAGGTCATGGACATTCTGGTAACGCAGGAAAATGCCGCCAAACAATATCATTCCACCAACGACATGGACCAACAGGTAGCGGTACCCGGCCTCAATGGAGCGTCTCCGCTTGCGATACCAGATGAGAAACACTGAGGCAAACGCCATCAGCTCCCAGAACATGAATACAACCAGATAATCGCCCGCCAATGTCGTTCCCAGTGAACCAGCAACATATAACCACGCTGCCGCATGTTGTCCACTTTCCTTGACGTGTAGACCGAAAATGCTGCCAATCAGAGCCATCAAGGTGAACACATGGAGAAACACCATGGTCAACTGGTCTACCCGGCCGAACTGAAGCTTGAAGCCCAACCATTCTACGGTGCCGAACGATGCGGGCAGGTATCTGATCTGGATAAAGGCCAGCAGTGGTACTACAACCAGCCAGATCTTTTGAGCATTAAACTTTCTGAATAAGGGCAACAGCAGCGCGCCGACAATAAAAAGCGCCGCCGGGTGCATAAAAATACTACTTGTCATAATAATCCGTGTCCCTCTCCAGCCATACGTGCGACAGCCCTTTGCAGAAAACAATCATCAGCAGACATCCGAGCAGGCCGAATAGCGCCCAGTAGCCTATGACATGATCTCCCCAGAAATGGGCTCCGCTCCGATCTGCAAAAAAATCAAATACAAGCGCAAAGCCCAGATAAGCGAAGAAAATCCATTTCATTACAGTTGGGCGCTCACGCAGATACGTTATCATTTGTGCGATCATGACTTCACCATCAGATTTATAAGGTCAAGGAACAAATCGGGGTAGACGCCAACCAGTACCGAAACCGCTGCTGTAATAACCAGAGGCACCACCATAAACACAATCAAAGGTTGTTTTTCCAAGCTACCGGTAACGCCGACATCTTCGGGCAATGGTTTACCGAAGAATCCCTGCAAGAAAATCGGCACAAAATAGCCTGCATTAAGGATAGTACTTACAAGCAACACACTCAGCAGAATCCAATTATGGATGTCGAGAGTTCCCAGCGCCAGATACCACTTCGTAACGAAGCCCCCAACCGGCGGAACCCCGATCATACTCAGAGAGGCAACCCCAAATGCCAGCATGGTCCAGGGCATCCGATACCCAAGTCCGCCCAGCTCTTTGATATCTTTTTTTCCGCTGGCAACAAAGATACATCCAGCCGCGAAGAACAGTGTAATTTTGGCAAAAGCATGATTTGCAATATGGATCAAACCACCGGTGATAGAGTTTGGAGTCAGCATCGCGACACCAAGAACAATGTACGACAACTGGCTTACCGTTGAATATGCAAGACGCGCCTTGAGGTTTGTTTTGGTGAGTGCAATCACCGACGCCATGAGGATGGTAAAGGAGACAAAGTACGCGGTAAAGAGCCCCAAGCCCGTCTCAGCGAGGACGTTAACCCCGAACACAGATAGCATCACCCGGCAGATAGAGAACACACCAACCTTAACAACAACAACGGCATGCAGCAAAGCACTGACTGGCGTAGGTGCAACCATCGCGTCCGGCAGCCAGTTGTGCAGGGGCATAATACCGGCCTTAGCAAAACCGAACAGACATAACAGGTACGCAACTCCAATCGCCAGCCTGCTCGCATCGGCCGGGAAAATACCCTGGGCAATGCCTGCCGTCTGGAAATCGAGGGTTCCCGCGAGCACATAGATGATAACCATGGCCGGAAGGAGGAATGCCTTGGAGGTAAACATGAGGTACACGATATACTTTTTAGCCCCGGTGTACCCCTCTTCGTCCTGATGGTGCATAACCAGAGGATAGGTAAAGATAGATACAATCTCGTAGAACAGATACAGGGTAAACAAGTTGCCGGCGAATGCCGCCCCCATAGCCGCCCCGACTGAGACGGCATAGCAGACGTAGAACCGCGTCTGGGCATGTTCGTTGAGACCACGCATATATCCGACGCAGTACAGACTCGCCAGAATCCACAAAAAAGAGGCAACCAGCGCAAATATCACCCCAAGCCCGTCAAGATTGAGCATGACTGAAACGCCGGGATACAGCTCAAAGAGGGTATACTTGAGCTGCGTGCCGTTCAGGATTGTGGGGACAAAGCTCATCACCGATGCAAATGTCAGGATCGCACCCAGGGTTGACCAGCTGTCACGCACATTCGGCTTTTTCCCCGAGAACATGACCAGCAGCCCTGTTATCATGGGAATAAGCATTGTTATAATTATCTTGCTTGAGATTATCGTGTTCATTGCAAGCGCTTTCTCAGGTGGTGTGTTTCAATAAATGCTTTGAAACAGCCGTTACTGTTTCCTAAATCCTCAATACGCCAACTCAGTATTTCATATCCTGTATTATGGCCGGATCTTCGTTGTGGAACCGCCTGTAGACAACAATTATAATGCTCACTGCAATTGCTGCTTCGGCTGCCGCCAGCGCCATTATACACAGGGTATAGATCTGGCCGACCGCCGGATTCGGGGCTGTGAAGGTATTGAACGCCATAAAATTCAGGGCAGCACCATTCAGCACAAATTCGCTGGATATAAGCATCCCAATCAATGAACGATGCTGAATCATACCGTAAAGGCCTATTACCAACAGAAGTGCTGCAATAATCAGGTAGGTATTCAGATTATCACTAATAATCATTTCACTGCTCCATCACGTCCACCACGTGCAAGAATTATTGAGCCTATGATGGCTGTCAGCAGAATAAGCGAGATCAGTTCAAAGGCCAGGCAGTACTGAAGCAGCAGATTCTCCCCCACAAACTGAATGGACATGTCGCCGATGCGCTCTGCTGCAGGAGCGAACCTTGTCTGCGCCAGGGTGGCGAACAGTGCCAGAAACACCGCGGTGCAGGAACCAATTGCCAGCAGCAGATTTCTCCCTTTAAGATTTTTTTCAGCCAGCTGGCGCGGTGTGTTGCCCAGCATAACCCCCATCGCAATCATGATGCATACCGCCCCGACATAAATGAGAACCTGCATAACGGCCAGGAACGTACTACCCAGATGAAAATACAAACCTGCTATTCCAAGCAGGGATATCGCAAGACCGATAACAGCATGCATCAACAACTGGGAGCGCACTGCCATAAACGCACCCATAAATGTCAGAATCATGAAGGCATAAAACAGGGCCTCGGCTATGTACCGATATAGAATCATTCCCGTTCCTCCACTCTTTTGAGCAAATCGTAATGAAAGTCTTCGCGTGCAAACCCTGCAACTTCATAGTCGTCACAGTACTCCAAGGCTTGGGTAGGGCAAACTTCGACACAGGCACCGCAGTGGCTGCACTTGGTATAGTCCAGCGTATACAGTGTCAACACCTTGCCCTTAACCCCTTCGCGCTTTTCACCCTCAAGGTAAATACAGTCAGATGGACAATCGCGCATACACATGCCGCAGGTTATGCATCTGTGGGTACCGGTTTCAGGATCCTTGATCAGGTCAATGTGGCCACGATAGTTTGGCGTAACATCGATCTTCTGTCTGGGGTACTGAACAGTAACTACCGGGGAAAACAGGGCCTTCAGTGTTACTTTAAGGCCGAGTATCAGGCTCCAAGCTCCCGTAAACAGTTCTGAAAAATACGCTTTCATAGCTTCACAACCACAGCAGTAATAAGAAGATTAACCAGTGAGAACGGCAGCAGATATTTCCAGCACAGATTCATCAACTGATCGAAACGGGTTCGAGGATAAGTCCAGCGAATCCAAACGAGAAAGAACATCAACAGGTATACCTTAAGTAAGAACCAGATGATGCCGGTATACTCAAAGTACGGCAGCGGAATCCCGGAGGTGCCACCAAGGAAGAACACTGTTGCAATACTGCAGACGATGAACATGTTGGTGTATTCGGCCATCATGAACAAGCTGAAGCCCATACCACCGTATTCTGTAAGGAACCCGGCGGTAAGCTCACTCTCGGCTTCGGGCAGGTCAAACGGTGCACGGTTGGTTTCGGCAACCATGCATACCAGATAGATGAGAAAAGCGACTGGTTGCAGCACGATGAACCACACGTTTTGTGCCTCGACAATGCCCCGCAGACTGAACGTATTGGTCATAAACACGATTGCCAGCAATGAAAGCAACATCGGGATTTCATAGGCTACATTCTGTGCGACAGCACGAAACGCACCGAACATCGAATACTTATTATTCGAAGCCCACCCAGCGACCAGAATTGCCAGCACGTTGATAGCCGCTATTGCGAGGATGAACAATAACCCGACATCCAGATCAAATGCCTGGATGCGGTCACTGAACGGGATCACCAGCAGGGGGAGAAATACCGGACCGAACGACACTATGGGGGCAAGCATGTACAGCGGCTTATCTGCTTTGGCTGGGATCACCAGTTGCTTTGACATCAGCTTGATGCCGTCAATTACCAGCTGCAGGATGCCGTGAAACCCGACTTCCATCGGGCCGGTTCGCCGTTGAAAATGGCCGGCCAGTTTCCGCTCCATATAGCCCATTACCAAGGCATTGCCAAATACCAGCACTGTAGCGCCAACAACCGCAATAACGATCCGGATAATTTCCGGAGCATAAGAATTAAGAGTCTGCATATTCACTACCTGTCAATCTCGGGGATAACGAGGTCAAGGCCACCCATACTAGTAACCACATCAGATATCAGCATCCCTTTACATAGCTCGGGCACAACACTGAGATTACTGTAAGAGGGGGTACGAACCTTGATGCGGTAGGGAATGTCACTACCATCGGATACCAGATAATAGGACAACTCGCCACGCGGGGCTTCGACGGAACAGTTGTAGTCACCTTGGGGGAGTTTCAGCTTCTTCGGCACCTTGGATGCCATCACTTCCCCTTCTGGCAACTTGTCCAGGGCCTGCTCAATGATGCGCA
Organism: uncultured Desulfuromonas sp.; assembly: GCA_964444945.1. Lineage (GTDB taxonomy): Bacteria > Desulfobacterota > Desulfuromonadia > Desulfuromonadales > Desulfuromonadaceae > JAIVHC01. The sequence goes on along the minus strand of CAYUJC010000007.1, from coordinate 5,429 downwards.
GACTCTGCTCTATTTCACGGTACCGCACATTGAACGCTGCCCAAGCATCGCCGTCCTGCTCAAGGGGTACTTCGAAGTCGAATTCCGGATACACCGAATAAGGCTCCGCCTTGCGCAAATCGTACGCAACCCCGGTAGAGCGCAGCAGCGGGCCTGTCACGCCATAGCGCGCGCACATCTCGGGGGTGTAATGACCTACCGTCTTCATACGTTTCTGGAGAATGACGTTGCCATTGACCAGCTCTTCGTACATAGGAAAACGCCCGCGCAGACGCTCAATAAACGTCCGAGTCCGCTCGATAAACTTATCATCGATGTCTTTACATACGCCCCCCACCCTGCTGTAACAATAGGTCAGGCGGGAACCGCACACATCTTCAAGGATATCAAGGATGTGTTCACGATCGTCGAACGTATACATTATGGGAGTAAACGCACCAAGGTCGAGCAGGTATGCACCGTACCAGAGCAAATGGCTCTGAATTCGATTCAACTCACTGGTGATTACACGAATATATTCCGCCCGCTGCGGCACCTCGATACCGGCGGCACGCTCCAGGAGCATGGCGTAGCCCTGATTATAAATCAGGGCGCCGAGGTAATCCATACGGGCCGTATTCGGCATGAATGATTTGGCCGGCTTGAATTCTCCGATCCTCTCGTGACAACGATGCACATAACCCAATACAGGCTGGGCCTCGAGGACATACTCCCCCTCCATCTTCAACAGCACACGAAGTACTCCGTGAGTACTGGGATGCTGAGGTCCCATATTCAGGACGAAGTGATGTTGTCTTTCGTCTTCTAACACATCTACATTCATAGCAATTAGCTCAGCTCCGGGCTAGGTGGAAGCTTGTGGTTTAGCTGCCTTTGCAGCTGTGGCAGCGGGCTCCTTTTTTGCAGTTGCAGGAGCCTTCTCTTCCTCAGGCTCCGCATCAGCAGGCACATGTCGCAACGCGGAAATGTCCTTCAGGTTCTTTTCGTCCTTGAGCAGTGGCTTCAGATCCACATCCTCTTCCGCCAGAATCAAGGGGACAAGGTTTGGATGTCCGGCGAACACAACACCATAGAAGTCGCGCACTTCCCGTTCGTGCCAGTTGGCTCCTTGATAGACATCCGAAATCGTGGGTACGGTACCGTCAGCCCTAACAGCTGTGCGCGCGATCACCCTGCAACGAGGGGAGCCGGCGCGGGCGAACTGATAGACCACCTCAATAGCGGGCAGCGCATGTACTGCCGTAACAAATACCAGGTAAAACCCTTCCGTCAGCATCAGTTCGGCCAGTGGGTGAACCTTGTCCGCAGCCAGAATAAGGCTGAAGTCGTAACCCGTTTTGGCGTAATCGGTCTGCTCAACTTCAGTGCCGAGTTCGAGCCATTTTTTCTGCATAGCCTTAATATCCATAGCGCATCAGGCTCCCTTCGGCATTCTGTTTTGCGGGAACGGGTTGCGTTTACCGGCAATCTTTTCCTGCAGTTGAAGTATCCCCTCAATGAGCGCTTCCGGTCTGGGGGGACAGCCGGGGACATAAACGTCTACCGGGATAAGCTTATCTACCCCAAGCACAACATCGTAGTTCGCCTCAACGTCAAACGGTCCACCGGAAACAGCACAGTTGCCCAACGCGATAACGTAGCGCGGTGCAGGCATCTGCTCATACAGAGTCAGCAAAACCGGTGCCAGCTTTCGATTTACCGTTCCAGCCACAATCATAAGGTCAGACTGCCGCGGTGAAGGGCGGAACACCTCTGCCCCAAAACGCGAAATGTCAAAGCGCGCCATACCGCTGACCATCATCTCAATCGCGCAGCAGGCAATTCCAAACGTCATGGGCCACAGTGAGTTGGCCCGACACGCATTGAGGATCTTATCGACCAGTTCCAACTGAATCAGCCCGGCCTGATGTCCTTCAGCCAGAGCCTCAACAGAATAACCCTCCTCGCTCCGCCCTAGACACTCCTTGGCGTAGGAGTGAACCTTTAACAAACTTTTCTTCTGTTCGGCCACGTAAAGACTCCCTTGACCCAGGCGTACACAATCGCCAGAGACAAAATACCCACAAATATAAACAGTTCAGTGATGCCCCGCGCTGCCGACACTTTGTCAAAAGCTGTCGCTACGGGGAACAAAAACAGAACGTCAACGTCAAACGCCAGAAAGATCAGTGCGTATAGATAGTATGAAATATCAAAACGCACATTCCACGCGGTATCGTAGGTGTCCATCCCGCATTCATACGTATCTTGCGTCTTTCCGAACCCTCCCCTTGGCGCGATCAGGCGGGCGATCACAAGGACCCCTAGGGCACAAGCCACCCCTACCGTCAAAAACACCAAGAAATACATGTAATCGATCAGATGATGTTCGACCATACCTCTTTTGCCTCCCCCTAATGGGAATACACCCTGCAACACGCGGGGTGTGAATCAAAAAATCTTGCGTAGCCACCAGACCGCGTGGTCCGCAGCATTCAGGTATCGGCGCATCTATCCAAAGAAGCTGGGACACCGCCGACCTGCACCTTGTATCTAAATGGTAAAACATTGTCAAGATCATAATAGAAGTAAAAGTGCGCTTGCCGATCGACTATCGCATAACATACTGAAACCACGAGCTTTACTATGCTGTAGCGCAACTCATCCTGCTTGTCCTACTGGATACTGTATACAATTTTCATACGGTCTCGCAGGGCGACGCACGGGTAGATTCTATGCACCAAAAGGTAGATAAAACTGTGTTCTGTTCTGTTTCTACCCTGCGGCCACACGTACCGCTCCCAAAATTATTTGACTTCTCCCCCTGCGCGTGATACGCACAAATGCTGCGCGAAAACAGGCATGTTCTCCTCGCATGTTCTCCTCAAATATTTCGCGCAGCATTTATTTTAACTCCTCCACATCCAAGCCTCCGGCTGATTCCCTGCTGTGGCAGCTATATCGGCGCGAAGAACAAAAGGACGTCACAAAATGCGTAACAACATTGTGCATATCGGTGCAGGCAAGCTCACCTATGAAATTCGCGCTATTGTGGAAATAGCCGAGAAACTTTCAGAGCTTGGCATTAAAACCAACATGGAAAACATCGGTGACCCGATCGCTAAAGGGGAGAAAATCCCCGACTGGATGAAGCAGATTGTCGCGGATCTGGCAATGCAGGACTGTTCATATGGTTATTGCGCAACCAAGGGCGTTCTTGAGACGCGCAAGTTCCTCGCAGAACGCACCAACAGTCGGGGCAAGGCACAAATAACCCCTGAAGATATTGTGTTTTTCAATGGTCTGGGAGATGCGATTCAGAAGGTGTATGGATTTCTGAAACGCGAAGCGCGTGTTATCGGCCCCTCTCCCACCTACTCTACCCACTCTTCCGGTGAAGCAGCCCACGCCGGCCAGCCACCCGTGTCATACCGCCTTGATCCGGACAACTACTGGTATCCAGATCTTGATGATCTGCGCCTGTCGATCAAATACAATCCGGCCATCTGTGGCCTGTTGATCATCAACCCGGACAATCCGACCGGGGCGGTATACCCGGAACGGATTCTGGTGGAGATGCTGGAGCTGGCGCGTAAATACGATCTTTTTGTTATCTGCGACGAGATCTATCACAATATTATCTACAATGGGGAATCAACCCGCCCCATTTCCGATCTCGTCGGGGATATCCCCGCCATCGCCATGAAGGGGATCAGCAAAGAGTTCCCCTGGCCCGGTTCCCGCTGTGGCTGGATCGAGATCTACAACCGCGACAAGGATCCGATGTTCGCTCAGTACATACAGTCTATCGTGAACTCGAAGATGGTTGAGGTGTGCTCCACCACCTTGCCGCAAAAAGCGATCCCAAAAATTCTCAGCCATGAGCAATATCCTATATACCTGAATGAACGTACTGCAAGATACGAAAAGTACTCCAACATTGCCTATAACATCCTCAAGGATGTCCCGGGAATCAAAGTCAACCGCACCAATGGCGCTTTTTATATGAGCATTGCCTTCAAACGTGACCTGCTCAACAACACTGGCTCTCTTCCCATTGAAAACACTGAAGTACGTTCCATGATCGAAAACCTGGTCCAGGAGCCGGGCACCTCGCCAGACAAGCGCTTTGTCTACTATCTGCTCGCAGCTACTGGAATATGCACTGTACCCTTGAGCTCATTCTCGACCGTTGAGCAGGGTTTCCGTATCACCCTGCTGGAGCGCAATGAAAAAGAATTTACCAATATCTTTAAGACCATTGCTAAAAGCATCACCGCATATCTGAAATCCAATTCCTGACAAACCGGCTGCAGCAGCCAAGGAGCTCTGTTTACATGCAAGCACCAGAGATTGACCTCAACCAGGCAGCACTGACCATCGACACCATCCGTCTTCTGGCCGCCGATGCGGTAGAAAAGGCTAATTCCGGCCATCCCGGCACACCAATGGAAGGTGCCCCGTTGGCGTATCTGCTGTATACCAGACATATGCGCCACAATCCGGCGAATCCGGACTGGGCCGGGCGCGACCGCTTCATTCTCTCCTGTGGGCATGGCTCCATGTTGCTGTACAGCACCCTGCACCTGTGTGGATACCCTCTGAGTCTTGACGACATCAAACAGTTTCGCCAGTTTGGGAGCAAAACTCCGGGGCACCCGGAATTTGGGCACACCCCCGGGGTTGAAACCACTACCGGACCCTTGGGACAGGGTATTGCCGTGGGCACCGGTATGGCTATGGGGGCTAGATTTCTGGCAGAAAAGATCGACGCTGAGCTGTTCAATTACAATATCTATGCCCTGTGTTCTGATGGCGACATTATGGAGGGAGTTTCGGCCGAATCCGCATCCCTTGCCGGCCATCTGCGCCTCGGCAATCTGATCTATCTATATCTGGACAACAAAATCTCCATCGAGGGGGCTACCTCCCTGGCTTTCAGCGAAGAGGTTGCGACGCGCTATCTAGCCTACGGCTGGCATGTAGAGCGGGTTACCGGAGAAAATCTCCTTGAGGTAGACGCCGCCATCGAACGCGCCAAATGCGACCCACGCCCTTCCTTGATCATAACGCGCACCAATATCGGGCAGGGCTCTCCCAACAAGCAGGGGACGGCTGCAGCTCACGGTGCTCCGCTGGGAAGCGAAGAACTGAAGTTGACTAAACAAGCATTGGGGCGCAACCCAGACGAGCATTTTTCCGTTCCCGAAGCAGTACACACCCACATGGCCGGACTCAAACCACGGGGTGCTGAGTTGGAACAGCAGTGGCAGCACAAATGTGACGAAAAAGCCAAAGCCAACCCGAAACTGGCGGCCTGGCTGGACGCTACCCCCCCTGACAGTGCCACTCTTGACAAACTGCTGCCCCACTTCGAAGCTGGCAAAAGTGTGGCTACCCGCAGCGCCAGCGGTGCAACGCTGAATGCTCTGGCCGCCGGTCTGCCGCTG
>CAYUJC010000006.1:0-51727 GCA_964444945.1 uncultured Desulfuromonas sp. | reverse complement strand
TTAACCGTAGATGGTGCAAAAGCCTACAATCTGGCGCAGATGACTGAATATCAGGAAGGGGCGGTGGTGAGTCGCACCCTGCTGAAGAATGCCAGCGGTACCCTGACCGTATTCAGCTTTGACGCGGGGCAGTCCCTGTCGGAGCATACGGTGCCGTTCAATGCGTTTATTCAGGTGTTGGATGGTGAAGGGGAGATCACCGTTGCTGGGAAGATGAGTGTGGTGAAACCCGGTGAAATCATTCTCATGCCTGGAGGCTTGCCCCACAGTGTGCATGCGCCGCAACGCTTCAAGATGCTGCTGATCATGTTTCGCACCAAGGTCACGGCAGAGTAAAGTTCTTGAGGATATGGTCTACCCGCGCCTGCGCGCTCGCGTGGCGGCGTTTCAACCCCTCGATATGGCGCAGACGCGGGAGCAGGCCGTAGCCGTTGGTGAGCTGGATCGCAAGGCCGGGGCGCGCATTGAGTTCGAGCAGGAGAGGATTGTTGGCGCCATCCAGCACGATATCGGCACCAATATAGCCCAGGCCAGTCATGTCATAACAGCGTGCCGCCAGCAGGAGAATCTCGGGCCAGTGGGGGATGCTGATATGTTCCAGGGCGCTGCCCGTATCTGGATGGATGGTTGTCGGCACCGAGAACTGCACCGCTTTTAGCGACATCCCGCTACATATATCCAGTCCGACCCCGATAGCCCCTTGGTGCAGATTCGCTTTTCCATTGGAGGTACGGGTGGCAAGGCGCAGCATCGCCATCACCGGATAGCCCTGAAATACCACTATCCGGATGTCGGGCACCCCTTGATATGAATAAGCGCGGAACAGGTCAGAAAACTCGATCAGTTCTTCAATAATAGCCACATCTGGAGTCCCCGCGAGGGAGTACAGCCCGGCCAAAATATTGGAGATGTGACGTTTGATGTGGTCAATCCCGAGGGAGGTGCCGGCGGTGGTGATAAACTTGCCATCTTTGCGCGCACTAATGACCAGAATCCCTTTGCCGCCGGAGCCTTTTGCGGGTTTGATGGCAAACCCGCTCAAATTGTGCAGGCGCTGTTCAATGGTGCGCAGACGGTGCTGTTCCCTGATCACAAAGTGCAGCTTCGGCGCCGGGATGCCGTAGCGTTGCGCCAGCTTTTTGGTCTTGAGTTTATCATCAACCAGCGGGTAGAGCTTCCGCTGATTATAGCGCCCTATATAGTTGATATTGCGCGCATTCATCCCCAGAATGCCCAGGTCGCGCAACCCGCGTATGCCGATCCCCCACATCAGAGCCCCAGCTTCAGTCGCAGCGCCCGAAAGCGGCGCAGCTCTGTGAGTTTATAGCCGGTGTAACTCCCCATCCCCATGATCAGCGCGAGAATGATGAGGTTGATTTCAGGAAAATTAAAGCTTAAGTGGGCGGCCAGCGGCCAGCTCATCAGCATGAAGGCGCAGATAGCGACAAAGAGGCTGCCGCCACCCTGAATCAACACCTCTCGCGGGCCCTCGTCTTCCCACAGAATCGACATCCGCTCAATGGTCCAGGCGATAATAATGACCGGGAAGAAGGTCACACTCATGCGGGTGTTGACCCCGATTTGGTAGCCGAACAGACTGGAAATTACGACAATCACAAGCACCAGAACCACGATGGTGGAGATGCGCGCCACCAGAAGAAGATTGAAATGGGACAGGTAGCTGCGCAACAGGAGCCCAAACGCCACAATGGCAACAAAACTGAGGAGTCCTGGCAGTAACGAGGTCTGCAGGAACGAAAGGGCAATCAGGATCGGCATGAAGGTGCCCGAGGTGCGGATCCCAATAATGATGCTCATAAATACGACAGCCAAAGCCCCCAGCGGCAGCAACAGCATAACTTTGAGCATATTCTGCTCTTCCACCGGCAGTTTGTGCATATCAAAAAAGGTGAAGTGTCCCGGCGGAGCAGTGGTCAGCGCCAGCTGTTTGGCGGAGATGGTCTGGGCGCTGATACCGAAGCTGACCCTGGAATTGCGCCCGCCGCTCACATCGAGGATCGACGTGCCCCCCTGGTCCCACAAAAAGAAATTATCCGGGCGCCCATGCTGCCCCGTGGTTGGGTCAAGCATGAGCCAGCGCTGTGCCGTATATATTTCGAGCATGGGTTCGAGCTCAAGGTTATGCCGGTTCTCTTCCAGATACAGACCGTTGACGATCCGGGTCGGGATGTTGGCGTAGTTGAGGAGCTTTTCCAGCAGCAATACCGGCGGGGTGTGCGACAGCAGCAGGGCAATGTTCTGCGACTTCTCGGTGGCGTTGACCTGCTTGATCAGTTCGCGGCACATGCTCAGGCGTGAGTCAGATTGGGCATGGGCCTGAGCCAGCACCTGGCGTGCGGCGATCCCCTGTGATTCTTCCCAGAATATTTCCACCACCGGGTGGGGTGGGGTCAGGTTTTCGCTGCCGGCGTCCTGATCTGCCCTGGCCATCAGCTTGTAGTACAGGGTCTGTGGCCCGCTGGCGCTGCGTATCGACCATACGGCGCGCCGGTCGCCGTTCATATCCAGCACCGAAAAGCCATACCCCGGCGAGGCGGTCTGCTCGTTGAATGTTCTGTACCCCGGGACGGTGTCGGGGATATCCAGACTGACCTCAACTGGGTTGCCGCTGGCGTTGAAGGCTACCCGGGCCTCGACCAGCCACACTGTCACCTGCTTGCCGGGCAGCAGGGGGATTTCAGTCTGGATATGGCGCAGCCACGTGAGGCCAATGCCGGTGACGAACAGGACAAATATCAGCGTATAGAACAGGGCACGGGGCATCTTGGGGGCCTGGACAGAGGTGAATGGTTCAGGGAGTCGGCGGAATTGGTGTCGAGATATATTTTTTACTTATATCCACCGTCATGGAGTCCATGAGGATGTTGCGCCCGATAAGAACAGGGAATTCCATGTGGGATCGATCTGCCAGGGTGAATTCGGCGGTAAGCACCGTGTTGCCCAAGGTTACCAGCAGTTCCACCACCTGGCGGCGTTCTTTTTCATCCTTTATCGCCTGCACAATGCGCACCTTGCGTACCACCTTGCATTCGAGTTCAATTTCCTCCCCGTTTTCCGGGTTAAGGATGGAAAAGCGTACCCAGGGTTCGCCGTTACGCTCGAACGTTTCGATGTTACGCGCGTCGATGGAGGAGGTGGCAGCACCGGTATCGATTCGCGCTGGCAGGATAAGCCCCGGTGGAGAGATGAACACCTTCTCCATCGCGCCAACCACCTGTTTGCCCGGCTGTCTGGTTGTTGTAGTGCTGGCGTCGGCGGCACTCGGTTCCGAGACCACCGCGCGACTGCGCGCATCATTGAACTGCACCAGGGCGGACTCTCTGCTCTGGCGCAGATCTTCAAGAGCGCGCTGCAGCGTGCGCAGCTCCTTTTCCTGGGTTTCCACCCGTTGCTCCAGGTGCAGCACTTTAGCACTCTGCCCTTCGAGCAGGACGTTGTGCATAGCCTGAACCTGACTGGTGAGTTGTTGCAACTGGTTTATCTGCTGTTCTTCACGCTCCATCAGGGTGTCGAAGCGTTCGCGGTCAGCCTGTGTGGCTACCACAAAGTGGGATCTGCATCCGGAACTGAGCAATAGCAGAACTATGCCCGCCGTGACAATCAGAATCTGCAACACGCGTTTCATTCTATTCGACTCCCTGCCAGCCACCACCGATGGCCTTGTAAACTCTGGTCAGATTCATCCCTACTTCCCCTTTGCTCTGGTTCAGTTCATCTTCAATCTGGAACAGGGCGCGCTGGGCATCCAGGACATTGTAAAAGTCCACCAGGCCGGCGTTGTAACGGTCGCGGGCAAGCCATTCGGTGCGCTGCGCCGCAGCAACCGCTTTCACCAGATATTTATGGCGAATCAGTTCCTTGGCATAGTCAGTGAGGGCATTTTCAATCTCCTGGTAAGCTTTTAACACACTCAGAGTGTACTGCGCCAGCGTCTCGGTATATCTCTCTTCCTGCATTTCGATGTTCAAGCGCAGTGCCCTGCCCTGGAAGAGGTTCCAAGTTATGCCGGGCCCAATTTCAAAGAATCGACTGGAGGGGTCAAAAAAGTCGCTGCCGGAGTTAACTGTTTCGAGGCCAATGGTGCCGAGCAACCGCAATTTGGGATAGAGGTCGGCGGTGGCGACACCGATGCGTGCACTCTGTGCCGCGAGGGCACGTTCTGCCCCCCGGATGTCAGGGCGACGGCGGATCGCTTCGGCGGGGATGCCAATAGCGATCCGAGGAGGCGCTGCGGGGATATCTCCAATGGAGGCAAATTCTTCCCGGAGTGTTCCCGGCGTCAGCCCCAGCAGGACGGTCAGATTGTTTTCTGCCGTGCGGGTAGCTGCTTCCAGCCGCGCCACCTGTGCCTTGCTCTGTTCCAGATTGCGCAGGGACTGTTGCAGCGCCAGCTCATCAATCAATCCGGCTTTAAAACGTGACTGGTTGAGAGCGTAGGTTTTATCCTGGGTTGCTATATTCTTCTGTGCTACCAGTACGCGCTGCTGGTAGGTGCGCAGTTCGATGTAGTTCAGTGCGACCTCTGCGGTGAGGCTGGTGAGCACTGCATGCATATCCGCCGTGCTTGCCTCAAGCTCAGCCTGCGCCGCTTCGACCGAGCGCCGGATGCCGCCAAACAGATCAAGCTCCCAGGAGGCATCCAGCCCGCCCAGATACCAGTCAAACTCTTCACCGCCGCCGTAACCGAGATTCTCACTCTCGCGTTGGCGCTGTATATAGCCTTTGGCGCTCAACTCGGGGAAGTAATCCGCCCGGCTCAATCCACGGCTGATGCGCGCCTGCTGCAGGCGCGAGAACGCCGCTTTCAGGTCGAGATTCTCACGGATGGCGCGCTGTTGCAAGGAACTGAGCAGGGGGTCTTCGAAGACGTTCCACCAGGTGGCGAGCTGGCTTTCCTGCAGCTCCGTTGCCTCAAGCCCTTGTTCCATATCGGCGTACCACTCTTCCTGTGCTGCCGGATCCACCTTGGAGTAGTTTGGCCCTACGGCGGCGCACGCACTCAGGAGGATGGTCACAAGGGCAAAGTTGCACCAGCGTACCACAGCACTTAAAGGTGGAGGGTTCCGGAAATGTTTTTTATTTATCTGCATAGTAATAAGTACCTTCTAGTCAGGAAGTGCTTTATTGGCCAGGCGTTCGCGACGGCGCTGTTTCCACGCCGTAGACTTATCCCGCAGGCTCTGAAACAGATAGTACAGTACTGGAATAATCAACAACGCCACGGTTGACGCGGCAATCATGCCAGAGAATACTACGGTGCCGATATGGCGCCGGCTGGCGGCCCCGGCGCCTATGGCCCATACCAGCGGCGCGACTCCGAGGATAAAGGTGAAGGCGGTCATGAGTACGGCGCGAAAACGCACCCTGGCGCCATCGATGGCGGCGTCCCGGGTTCGAGCGCCCTCCTCCTTACGGTCGCGGGAGAATTCGACAATCAGAATGGCGTTCTTGGCCGCCAGCCCGACCAGCAACACCAGGCCGATCTGGGCATAGATGGACATGGGGATCCCGGTTATCCACAGCCCCACCAAGGCACCCAGGGTTGCAATGATGACCGAGAGGACAATGGTCAGGGGGAGGTTCCAGCTTTCATACTGCGCCACCAGAAACAGATAGGCGAAGATCAGCGCCAGCGCGAAGAGATATCCCACCGTGCCGCTGGCTTTCTGCTCCTGTAGTGACATGGTGGACCACTCGTAGGAATAGCCGGGGGGCAGATGCTCAGCCGCCAGCTCCTCCATGACGTCCATGGCCTCGCCCGAAGAGTATCCCGGCGCCGCCTGCCCGTTTATGGTGAGGCTGGTGAACTGGTTGTAGCGGTTAATCACCCTGGCACCGAGTATGGTAGAGATATTCAGCAGGTTCTCCACCGGGATCTCCTTGCCGGAGTCGCTGGTGATATACAGGTCCAGAATATCATCCGGATTTTTGCGGAAATTCTCCTTGGCACGTACTTTTACCTGATAGGTACGCCCGTAGAGGTTGAAGTCGTTGACGTACTGCGAGCCCAGGTATTGATTAAGGGTGGCGAACAGGTTGGCGGTAGAGACCCCCAGCTCCTGCATCCGGGTTCGTTCCAGATCAAGCCACAACTGCGGCGTGTTGGCACTGTAGGTGGTGTACACCATATTCAGCGCCGGGTGCTGGTTTGCCGCCAGCACCAGCCCGAGGCCAACTGCGGCAAGTTCACTTGGGGGCTGGTCTTCCATTGCCTGCAGGCGGAAGTCAAAGCCGCCGGTAACCCCAAGCCCCTGTATGGGTGGGGGGATAAAAGCGCGGATGGTGGCGGTGGAAATTCCGTTTAGTTCCTGCATTGTCTTTTGCACCAGGGCGTCGATATGCAGATCTGCGTGGGTGCGTTCATCCCAGGGGGTAAGATCGGCGATGATAAACCCGACGTTTTCTGCATTTCCACTTAAGAGGCTGAAGCCGTCAATGGCGATAACCCTCTCTATCCCCTCGATCTGCAACATCCGGCGTGTGGCCTCAGCGTTAACCTCGCTGAGGCGCTCCAATGTAGCTCCTTCCGGGAGTTGTACATCAACTAGAAACGCCCCTTTATCCTCCTGCGGGAGAAAGCTGGTCGGAATACGCGCGGATAAAAGCCATGCGCCTGCGGTAATCAGCAGAAACAGCACCACCCCCAGAGCTGTCTTGCGGATCAACCAGCCTACAATTCCGGTATAGGAATTGCGGGAAAAATTCATAAACTTATTGAACCAGGCCAGAGGGCCGCGTTTATGGGGCCGGGCCTTTTTCAGGAGAACCCCGCACATCGCCGGACTCAACGTAAGGGCACAAAGCGAAGAGATCAGGACCGAGACGCACAGGGTAACGCCAAACTGTTTATACAGCAGGCCGGTGATGCCAGGCATAAACGCAATAGGGACAAAGATGGCCAGCAATACCAGGGTGGTGGCAATAATGGGACCGGTAACCTGAGACATCGCCTTGATCGTGGCTTCTTTGGGCTCCAGACCTTCCTCTTCCATGATGCGGTACACGTTCTCCACCACCACGATGGCGTCGTCAACCACCAGCCCGATGGCGAGAATCAAGGCGAACAGGGTTATGGTATTTATGTTGAGACCCAGAACCTGCAGCACCGCAAAGGTGCCGATAATAGAGACCGGGATCGCGGCTGCAGGGATCAGGGTGGCGCGGATGTTCTGCAGAAAAACGAAAATAACCAGCACCACCAGGAGAAAGGTAAGCCCCAGGGTGAAGCTGATCTCCTTGATGGCGGCCTTCACATAGGCGGTGGTGTCATACGGAATGACGTAGGTCACGTCAGCAGGCATGGTTTTTTCCTGCTCCTTGAGGACCTCCCGGACCCGCTCCATGGTTGCGACGGCATTGGCACTTGAAGAACGGTACAGCGCCATGCTGATCGCTTCACGGTTGTCGAGGTTGCCCCCGGTGCTGTAGCTTTTACTGCCCAGTTCCACCTCAGCTACATCATTCAGCCGTACCAGTCCGCCTCTATCATTGGTGCGGATGACGATCTGGTTGAACTCTTCCACCGAGTCAAGGCGACCTTTGGCGTTCAAGGTGTACTGTACCTGCTGGCCGACAACACTCGGAGCCGTCCCCACAGAACCCAGGGTGGCTTGAATATTCTGTTGCCGGATGGCGGTAATAACCTCGTCCGTGCTCATGCCGAGCGCTGAGAGTTTATCGGGATCCATCCAGATCCGCATACTGTATTCGAACTCGCCGAACACAAACACGTCGCTGACCCCGTCAATGCGCTGCAGGGTATCTTTGATGGCACGGCTGATGTAGTTACTTAAAAACAGCCGGCCGTGGGTCCCCCCCGGGGAAGTGAAACTGACCACCCCGAGCATGTCGGAGGAGCGGCGCCGCACCGATATCCCCTGGTTGACCACTTCCGGCGGCAGTTGTGACTCCGCCAGCTGGAGTCGATTCTGGACGTTGACCTGGTCGATATCCGGGTCGGAGTCTACATCGAAGGTGATCTCAAGGGAGTAGGTGCCGTTGTTGGTGCAGTCCGAGTTCATGTACAACATGTCCTCGACCCCGTTCATCTCCTGTTCGATGGGGGCAGCGATGGTATCTTTGATCACCTGGGCACTGGCGCCGGGGTAGACGGCGCTGACCCGGACCACCGGCGGGGTGATGGAGGGATATTCCGCTACGGGCAGAGCGGTCAGAGCTATCCCGCCAGCTAAGGTGATGACAATGGCAATAACCACCGCCAGGCGCGGGCGCTGAATAAATATCGTAGAAAACATATGCTAGTTATCCTTATTTTCCCTGAGCTGAATGTTTACCTCGGCACCAGGGATCACCTTCTGGATCCCTTCGTAAACAACCAGTTCACCTTGGGTCAGGCCTGAAGTAACAAACAGGTTGCGCCCGCTGGTTTTTCCGGTTTCGATCTGGCGTTTTTCAATCTTTGAGTTGTCATTCACAACCAGCACAAAAGGCCCCTCTTTGTCGCGCTGCAGCGCTCCCTGCGGAATAGAGATTTGCAGCAACGGGGCGGCCGGGGTGAGAAAAACATTGACATATGCGCCGGGATGCAGCTGCCCCTGCGGGTTGGCAAAGGTCGCCCAGATAGCGATGGTGCCGGTGCTTGAATCTATTTTGTTGTCGATAAATTCCACCCGCCCGATATGGGGATATTCTTCGTCATCTGTGGTACTTACCCGGATTTTGAGGCTTGGCTCCGCTTCGGGTTTTGCTGCATCGAGCGCGGCTTTGCGGATAGTCTCCGTCTGCCGTTCGCTGACGGAAAACAGCACCCGGATCGGATCAATACTCACAACTTCAGCCATGGAGCCGGAAGCGGAAGTGATCAGGTCACCTTTTTTATAAAAGCTTTTGCCAATCCGTCCATCCAGCGGAGCTTTAATAGTGGTATAGCCAAGATCAATCTCTGCCAGCTGTTGATTGGCCTGTGCTTCGAGCAGCTGGGCCTGGGCCAGGTCGTAGGCTGCTTTGGCATCGTCCATGTCGGTCTGGGGGATACTCCCGGCTCCGGCACTGCGCAGGCGGTTGAGTTTCGTCTGGGCCTTGAACAGATCCGCGTCGGCCTGAGCCACAATGGCCTTTGCTCCAGCCACTCTGGCTCTGTACGGCGCTTGTTCGATGACATACAGCACCTGCCCTTTTTTAACGACGGAGCCCTCGGTAAAATTCACCTGTTCCAGATAGCCATCTGCCCTGGCCTTTAAGTCTATGGAATCAATGGCCTCAACGTGGCCGATATGTTTTTCCGGGAGGTTGGCGTCCTGCAGGGTTGCCGCGGCAACCCCCACCACTGGTTTGGGCCCCTCCCCTTGCTGGGGGGCGGCGGTTGCACCCAGCGGAAGGAAAACGAGGGTGGTACAGAAAACTAAAAATGTGGGGAGTACTCTGGATATGACGCTCATTGTTGCGGTTCCTCCTTCTGCGCCTGAAATGTAACAGGACAGGTGTGGGTGTCGAACGTAAAAAGGGATAAAATACGATAGTTGCCTTGATTTATGTGGGCAAGCGCTTATTTTGCGTGGCTTCTGTGCTTATTATATCAACGTTTCAGGGCGTCCCAACATGCTTCTATGGTGCTCTCAAAGGTGCGCTCATCGATCAGGGTCCCCCGGTTGGCGTGTTCCTTGGCCAGGGCTACGATGGGGCCGAAGGCTATGGCTTCCAGACTCAGACAGGGGACATCCTTGATTATGTGTTGTGCGCGCGCGCGCAACATCAGCTCGCGCAGGTAGCCTTTTTCGGTATGCAGCTCACGATTAAGGGTGTTGAACGAAGAAAAATGAAACTGTTCCATAAAGCGAAACTGATCTGGATGCTTGAGAAAATAATGCAGCAGATTGCGCAGCAGACGGGTCATCTGTTCCTGAATCATCATGCCGGGTTCCACCCCCTGCATCAGCGCAGCATTTATGTCGATATGAACCTGGTCAAACAGGGCGTGAATCAATGCTTCCTTGCTGTTGAAATGAAAAAACAACGTGCCGCTGGCCACCCCCGCCTGTTTGGCTATCTGGGCAGTCGAAGCCCTGGTTAAGCCATGTTCGGCAAATAACACCAGCGCGGCTTCCAGCAACGCCTGGCGTTTAGATTGTTTTTTGGTGCTGGGCAGGGCCATGTTCTCTCCAGGATTCTTCTTTATTCAGGTGCGTTAAGTCTCTTTATGCCGTGTAGTTACCGGGGCCGCCCGACTGAGTGGTCAGTCAGCGGTCAGCCAGTGTAATGGGGGGAACCCTCTGCGTCAAGGGGAAAATAAGCGCTGCGGCTTGGTTTTGGCCTGTGCAGCCGGCAGCTGAACTGGGTTGTTTATGGCTGAAATCCAAGCAGGGAGTATGAAAGGCACTGCGCCGGGCAGATGCAGCACGAAGGTGGCGTTTGCGCAGTAACCCCTGTATCATGCGCGGGTAATTTTATGCTGCAGGGCGGAGAGTGGAAGCGGCCGATCACACCCAAGGGGAGGCGTGAAGGGAGAGCCTGTTTTATAAGTGACCATTCTCGGGGCGTTTTTTAGCTGGGAAATTCGGGTGCTTGGTTTTTCAACCACCTTGTTAATGGAGCTACTATGAAGGGTATTGCAAGTCAGCTGGCCTTTTTTGTGCGCGGGCGGGCACGCCAGAATCTAAAGGCGTTGATGTTATATTTTGTCTTTCTGCTGGTACTGACCCTGACCTATGCCACTATCTTCCGTTATCTCATGTGGCACACAGAAGAGCGGGAATACTCTTTTATAGCCGGAATCTACTGGACCATAACGGTGATGAGTACCCTGGGTTTCGGGGATATCACGTTCCATAACGATATTGGCTATGTTTTTGCCGGAATCGTCACTATTTCCGGCGTGGTTTTTCTGTTGATTATCCTCCCCTTCGGCATGGTCACCCTGTTTCTGGCGCCGTGGATTGAACAGCGGCTGCGCCATACCCCCACCCTGGAGTTACCGGCGCACACGCATGGACACATCGTGGTGTTCGGGCTCGACTCCATAACCCGTCTGTTCGTGCGGAAACTTCAGGGCAGAAGTATGAACTTCGTAATAGTTTCAAAAGATTACGATAGGGCCCTGAAGCTGGAAGAGCAGGAGGGGCTGAAGGTGGTGTATGGCTCACCCACCGATGCGGGGGTAATGCGGCGCCTGCGGGTGGAGTCCGCCCTGTATGTGGTGGCGAATCTGTCCGATCCGGAAAATGCCAACATCTGTCTTACGCTGCGTTCGCTGTGTGAAACCCCGGTGGTGGCGTTGGTGCGGGATCCGGAGCACCAGGCTCTGCTGCAGCAGGCCGGGGCGAACCATGTGATTGCCCTGCCGCACATTCTGGGGCGCTTTCTGGCGACGCGGGCGACCACCAAGGGAGCTATGGCCCATGTGCTGGACACCTTTGGTGCGCTGCAGATAGCGGAGATACCGGTAAACGGCACCCCTTTTGCCGGGATGACCCTGGCACAAGCGCAGATTCGGCAGAAAACGGGGCTGTCAGTGATAGGGCTGTGGAAGCGGGGTCAACTCACTATCCCTACGCGTGATACTATTCTGGATGACGAGAGTCTGGCCTTGCTGGCCGGAAGCAGCGATCAACTGAAGGGGCTGGAGGAGTTGATCGGAGATCCGGACGAGGGCGATCTTATTTTCATCCTGGGCCACGGACACATTGGCTGTGCCGCCGCGAAGTTTCTGGAGCGCAAGCCTGTCCCCTTTGTCCTTATCGATCAGAGTGAACGCAGCGTCTGTACCACCCATGTGCCGGTGATTGGAGATGCCACCTCGCGCCATATCCTCATGAACGCCGGCATCGAACGTGCTACCGGGGTGATTGTGACCACCAACGACGACAGCACCAATGTGTTTCTGACCCTGGCCAGTCGGCATATGCACCCCAACATCCGCATCGTAGCCCGCGCCAACTCAAACGAAAATGTCGATCAGCTTTACGCTGCCGGCGCCGATTTTGTGGTGGCCAACGCCTCCGTGGGAGCCAGTATCCTGATGAATCTCATCGACCGCAAAGCTTCGGTGTTTTTAAGTGAGGGGATGAATATATTCAAGCGCAGAGTTCCTGCGGCCCTGGCGGGGAAAAAAATTGTCAGTTCTGGACTGCGCGACACCCTCGGCTGCTCCATTGTGGCGCTTAAGTATCCCGATGGGCATATGGATACTTCGCCTGAACCCACCGCAGTGTTGGAGCGGAACATAAGTATGCTGCTGATCGGCAGCGCCGAGCAGGAAAAGGCCTTCGACATTCGCTACCCGCGGGCGCCGAAGAAAAAAACCTCCGGGTAGCCATGGAACAGACAGGAGAGGTCTCCTGACTATACTAAATAAGAGACGATGCAGAAAGTGACGTAAAGGATGGAGCCAAGCTGCAAGCTGATTGTCAACGCCGACGACCTCGGCTTTGCCCCCGGACGGGATCGTGGCATCCTGCGCGCGTTCGATGCTGGTATTGTCAGCAGTGTTTCGCTGCTGGCCAACGGCAACACCTGTGCGGCTGCCGCCGCTGCCGCGCAGAAACGCAGAGTCGGGGTTGGGGTGCATCTGAATTTGTCGGAAGGGAAATCTCTCAGCGGCTGGATCAGCGGCTTGACCGACACGCAGGGCAATTTCTACGGCAAACGCAGGGCGCGTTCAGCGTTTGCCCATGCTGCTTTTGATCCAGGGGCGGCCCTGCGCGAACTCAAGGCTCAGGTTGAGACCGTTCTTGGCCATGGAATCGCCCCCGATCATGTGGATTATCATCAGCACATGGGGCTGTTCCCCGCGTCGCTGGCGCTGGTGCTGGAGGTGTGCCGCCAGTTTGGCATCAAGGCGGCGCGGCTGTGCGCCCCGGCTGAACCACCAGAATGTGACCCCGGCGCGGTTCTGGGTAAAGAGCTCCGCCTGTACCGGCGCCTGGCGGCACAAATGCGCCAGACTCTGCACCATGCCGGGATCCGGTGTCCGGATGGTATTTGGGGAATGCCACTACTCAATCGTCTGCATGAGGGGACTCTGTGCACCTTACTGGAACAGATTCCCCCCGGCCAGTGGGAATTGATGGTGCATCCCGGTGATGAAGACTCCGGCCTGCCGTTCTGCACTGTGGAGCGCAGCCGCGAGCAGGAGGCCCTTGTCTCGGCTTCGGTGGGTGAAATAATTGCGCGCCGGGGCATAACCCTGACTGCATTTGGAGATCTGCGTGCGCATTCTGCTCTGCTCGCCTGAGTACAACCCGGCCACCGGGAACTGGATTACCGCCACGCGCTATCAGCGCGGGCTGCAGTCCTGCGGCCATGAGGTACATCTTTGTCACCTCGATTCAGCGGCGACCTCCCTCGAGCGGGCCGTCGAAGCGTATAGGCCGGATATTTTGCTGCTGATACACGCCTTTCGTACCGGCCGCCAGTGGCTCAACAGTCCGCGGTTGCGCGCCAGTCAGACGCGCCTGCCGGTAGCGGTGCTGCTTAGCGGTACCGATATCAATGAAGGGCTGTATGACCCTCTGCAGGCGCCGATAATCGAACAGGTATTGGCCCAGGCCGATGCGTTGCTCATTCAGAATCCCCTTGAAGCGGAACATCTGCGTCGCCACTATCCCCACTGGGCCGCACATCTGTACGAAATTCCCCCCGGTATCGAACTGGGGATGGAGCCCTATCCGCTGCGGCACAGGCATGCCCTGAATCCAGAGGCGCTGCTGTTTTTATGTCCCGCGAGTATCCGCCCCGTGAAAGGGGTGCTCGAACTGCTGGAATTGTTTGATTCCGTGGCGGGAGAGTTGCCGGCGTGGGAATTGCTGTTCTGTGGCCCGGAACTTGATGGCAGATACAGTTACAGTTTTTTTGCCGCGATAGACACACGTGCGTGGGCGCACTATCTGGGGGTGTTGCCGCCCACCTCCATGGGGGCGGTTCTGCAACAGGTCGACGTGGCGGTGAATAACTCGGTGTCTGAAGGGATCTCCAACGCCCTGATCGAGGCCGCCGTCGTCGGATGCCCGATTCTGGCCCACGATATTCCGGGCAATCGGCCGGTGGTGGAGCACGGCGTCAATGGCTTCCTCTACCAGGATCAAGAGAGCTTTACCGCTGCGGTCAGGCGCCTGCTGCGCGAGCCGGAGCTGCGCCGCACGCTGGCGCGCCCAAACCCCGAACGCTACGATGCCCGGCGCGAAGCACAGGCTCTGCACGAGCTGTGCTGCACCCTGTGCGCCAGCACGAAGCAAGGGTAAGGAGGGGGCAAACCGCGCCGGGATGCAGCAAGGCCAGCCTCTTCCTACCAGTCCAGACTTCCCTTGATATGCCCCACCAGGTCATGTTCGGCGGCAGCGGTAATTTCGACCGTCACCAGCTCACCAACATTGGCTTCACCGGCGTTGATGTAGATGATGCCGTCGATGTCCGGGGCCTGGCTTATACTGCGCCCCTGCAGCAACAACTCTGTCTCTTCACTTACCCCTTCGACCAGCACCTCAAGCTCGCTGCCGATCAGGCTCTGATTCTTCTCCCGCGCAAGTTCCCCCAGGGTGGTCATCAGGGCCTCGCGGCGCTGTTCCTTGAGCTCGTCCGGCACCTGTGCGCCAAAGGTTGCCGCCGCAGTTCCCTCTTCAGGCGAATAGCTGAACACCCCGACCCGATCAAACAGTCCGCGCGCGGCAAATTGATGCAGGGCGGCAAAGTCTTCCCTGGTTTCACCGGGGAAGCCGACAATGAAGGTGGTGCGCAGGGTGATATGGGGGATGCGGCGCCGGATTTTTTCGATCAGAGCAATGGTTGCGGCGCTGTCCATGCGCCGGTTCATCCTTTTGAGGATCGGTGCGGCGATGTGCTGCAGCGGCAGATCCAGATAGGGGCAGATCTTCGGCTGGGTTGCGATAAGTTCAAGTAATGCATCACTCACCCCTTCCGGATAGGCGTAGAGCAGGCGCAGCCAGCGCAGCTCCTCTATCTGCACCAAACGGCGCAGCAGCTCCTCCAGAGAGGCGCCGTCGCTGCGATCCTGCCCATAGGCGGTGATATCCTGCGCGATAAGATTAATCTCTATGGCCCCTGCGGCCACCCGTTGGCGCACTTCGGCGACCACAGAGTCGATGCTGCGGGAATGGAGGGGACCGCGCAGTTCGGGAATAATGCAGTAGGAGCAGCGGTTGTCGCACCCTTCGGCAATCTTGACGTAAGCGGTATAAAAGGGGGAGGCCTGCAGTCTGGGGGTGTCGTGTTCGTAGAGACCAGCAGGGGCGCTGATGTGACATAGCTGCTGTGGCGCGCTGGTGCGCCAGGTGGCGATAATCTCGGCGATGCGGACGGCATCACCGGTGCCCAGAAACAGATCCACCTCGGGCAGACCGGCGGCGAGCTCCTCGCGGTAACGCTGGGGCAGGCAGCCGCACACAATCAGCATGGCGCAGGACCCCTGCTCTTTGTATTGCGCCATAGCGAGGATGGTGTCGATGGATTCCTCTTTGGCATCCCCAATAAAGGCGCAGGTGTTGATGATGATGATGGCGGCGCTGGCTGCATCGGTGACAATGGTGTAGCGCTCCGGGGTTAAATGCCCGAGAATCACCTCAGTATCAACGAGGTTTTTCGGGCATCCCAGACTTATCATAGCTACTTTGACAGGGCTCTCATTTCCGGGGTTCACATCTATTCCTTGTCGGCTGCTGGCGGCACGCGGAGCTGCCGCTTTTGCGTCCGGGCCTGGGTGTTTGGTATGTATCTGATGAATGTCTGATGCAGGGGGCTTTGTGCTGAAACCTGAGTCAGGAACGCATGTTGACGAACTGCAGTTCAACACCCAGGTCGGCGCCGCGTAGCTGCTGCATAATATCCTGCAGGTCGTCAATGTTCTTGCCACTGACCCGCACTTCATCTTCCATGATCTGGGCCTGCACCTTGAGCTTGGTCCCCTTGATCATTTTGACGATCTCTTTGCCTTTTTCCTTGGATATCCCCTGGATCAGGGTCACCTTCTGGCGCAACGCACCGGCAGAGGCTGGCTCTGCCTTTTGAAAATCGAGGCACTTGGTTGAGACGCCGCGCCGGGTAAGTTTCCCTTTGAGAATATCGACCACGGCCTCAAGTTTGTAGGAATCAGAGGCCAAAATGGTAATCAAGCCGTCTTTAAGCTCAATCTCGTTATGGGTTCCTTTGAAGTCGTAGCGCTGGTCGATCTCTTTGCGTGTCTGGTTAACGGCGTTATCAACCTCCTGTAGATCAACCTTGGAAACAATATCAAAACTTGGCATGGGTGCCCTCCTGTGTATTTTTGGTTGTTTTTGCTTTTCTGCTATATGTCTCTAATCCAGCTGCTTTTCAAACGGTGCAGGCTCTGGATGGACAATTTCGACCCCGGGCGGAACCGTGAACATAAACTCTTCCGGGGCTGGAGCGGTATTGATCTCTACCTGGTTGAACCTTAAAACGGTGGTGTTCCCGTTGGGGTCGAGGATGGTGACTCCGGCCAGGGGGAATAGATCTGGTTGGGCGGTGTCGAGCAGCGCTGCCGGGATATGCAGGGTCAGGTTGCGCATATAGGGGGAATCTTGTTTCGGGGTTAAGGTCAGCAGATAGTCGCCGGGGTGATCCTCACTCTGGCTGCGGGGCGGCTCAGGAAGGCTCAGCGTGAAATGGCGCTCCAGATTGTCGAGACTGCGCAGAAACAACAGCGGATCGTCCCCGTCTTTCAGGTGCTCGTCGATGGAGGAGATCATCACCCGGTTACTCTCCGGGAGGTAAACCCAGAGCTTTTTGCCATTACTGATGATGTGTTGCACCTCCGGCTCGAGATAATCCCACCGGAACGCGGCCGGGGCATTGGCGTTGAAGCGCACGGAGACCTTCCCGTGACCGTCTTTGGAACGATTCAGGCTGGCAATGTGTGCTTGTTGGTCGAAGTCCGCCCGGAAGCTTGTGATCGCAATCTGGGGGGGGGCGTCGGGTTTGAACGGAGCCTGAAGTTTTTGCTGCAGGGTGGCAACGCTGATCGCGTCAGCGGCGTGGGAATGGATGGGGGCCCAGAGTCCGGCGCTGAGTGCGCATGCACACAAGATCCACAAAAAATTTCGGGGGGTAGGCAGGGGCAGCATGGGGGTTCTCCGCATGGGGTTTCTCCATATAAGGGTAAATTCAAGCACGAAAGTGGTTAAACCCACCAAGGCTGGATTCGTCTGCTTTGGCATCAGGATGGGCTGAAGGTTTCGTGGTATGGGTCACGCCATCATGGTCTATGTAGCGCAGCCCTTCCGGTGCGGGGAGGATCGTACCCACGGCGGTCAGAGGTAATGCCAGCTTGGCGCTCAACTGGGCGAGGTGTTGTTGCTGCGCCGCTGACGCGGTAAATAACAGCTCGTAGTCTTCTCCACCTCTAAGCAGCTGGGGGCGCCGCTGCGGCTGGTGGCGCAGATGGCTCCGCGCTGCGGCGGAGAGGGGGATGAGGCGGGTGTCCAACTCGGCCCCACACGCGGAGCGCTCCAGGATATGCCCTAAATCGGCAAAGATCCCATCGGAGAGGTCGATCATGGCGCTGGCAAGACCTTGTGCAGCCAGGGCGCGTCCCAGCTGCAGGCGTGGCTGCGGGCGGTTATGCCGCAGCGCAATGCTGGCCGCGGGCGTCTCACCCTCCTGCAGTTGCAGCAGCGCGAGGGCGCTGTCACCCAGGGTGCCGGAGACGTAGATTACCTCACCCGGTGTGGCACCACTGCGCTCGCACAGTTCCGCCTGCGGGATACTGCCCTGCACGGTGACACTGATACACAGCCCCTGTACCGAGCGGCAGGTGTCCCCACCGCATAAGGTCACATTCTCCTGTTCGCACAGGGATAAAAAACCGTGCATGAATGCTTCGAGATCGTCCAGCTCAGTCTGTGCCGGAATGCCGAGGCCAAGGTGCAGGTAGAGGGCGGTACCGCCCATGGCGGCAATATCACTTAAGTTCACTGCGGCACTCTTCCACCCCAGCGAATACATATCGATCCATTCGCGCCGAAAGTGGATATCCTCCAGGAGTAGATCCTTGGTGGTAAGCAGCACTTCGCCGGCAGGAAAGGTGCAGACGCTGCAATCATCACCGATGCCGGTAAGGACCGCCGGGTTAGCGCGGACCCGCTGGCGGATCCGTTCAATGAGGCCAAATTCGCCCAGCGCGGCCAAGGTCGCGGCGCCAGTTTCTTTTTTTGGGGGTCGGGTGTTGTTATCCATGCGCGCACTTTATGTAAAACAAGGGGAAAAGTCCAGATGAGAGCGCGACCAGCACGGTAGTAACGAAATATGGGTGTAGCGCTTTGGGGTCTGCAGGGAAAAAAAGGCCGCGGCATCTGCCACGGCCTTTTGTCAGGATCAGGGTCCTTACGCTTCAGATCAGCGTGCCAGCGGTCCTGCCGCCTGAATTTCATCGGTGACCCCGTCGGCGAATTTCTCAAAGTTCTTATGGAAAGCCTTGGCCAGTTCCGTAGCCTTCGCGTCGTAGGCGCTCTTGTCTTTCCAGGTGTTGCGCGGGTTGAGCACCTCTGCCGGTACGTCGGGGCAGCTCTGCGGGATGTGCAGACCGAATATCGGATCACGCTCGAACGTTACCGCATCGAGCTGGCCATCGAGGGCGGCGTTGAGCATGGCGCGAGTGTGCTGAATCTTCATGCGGGAGCCAACGCCGTAGGGGCCGCCGCTCCAGCCGGTATTGACCAGCCAGCATGAGACATTGTGCTCACGGATTTTTTCTTTGAGCAGGTTGCCGTATACCGACGGATGCATGGGCATGAAGGGAGCGCCGAAGCAGGCGGAAAAAGTGGTCTGCGGTTCAGTTACACCCTTTTCGGTACCGGCCAGCTTTGCGGTATAGCCGGAGATGAAGTGGTACATGGCCTGTTCGGGGGTCAGCTTGGAAATTGGGGGCATAACTCCGAACGCATCTGCCGTGAGCATGATGATATTGCGCGGATGCCCCGCCTGGAGTGAAGGCTCAATATTGGGGATGTGGGTAATCGGATAGGCGGCACGGGTATTTTCGGTGATGCTGGCATCATCGAGATTTATATAGCGGGTAATCGAATCCAGGCCGACGTTTTCCAGAATGGTGCCAAATTTACGCGTGCATGCGTAGATCTCGGGCTCCGCCTCCGGGCTGAGGTTGATAACCTTGGCATAGCATCCCCCTTCAATATTGAAGACGCCGTCCTTGGTCCAGCCGTGCTCGTCGTCACCGATGAGGCGGCGCTTCGGATCCGCAGACAGGGTGGTTTTCCCGGTGCCGGACAGGCCGAAGAAGATGGCGGTGTCTTCTTTTTGCCCCACGTTGGCGCTGCAGTGCATGGAGAGGACATCCTTTTTGGGCAGCAGGTAGTTCATTACCGAGAAGATGCTCTTTTTAATTTCACCGCTGTAGGCGGCTGCGGCTATCAAGACAATTTTGCGCTCGAAGTTGATTATGATACCTGCTTCGCTGCGGGTTCCGTCAATTTCCGGTGTAGCTTTGAAATCCGGTGCGGCGATAACGGTAAAGCCGGGGGCGAAGTTATCCAGTTCCTCCTGGGTTGGCAGGATGAACATGTTGCGTGCAAACAGGCTCTGCCATGCCAGGGTGGTGATGACTCGAACTGGCAGGCGGTAATTGACATCGCTGCCGGCAAAGCAATCCTGCACGTAGAGTTCGCGGTTCTGCAGGTACGCCAGCATGCGATTGTAGAGCGCGTCAAACTTTTCCGGCGCAAATGGCCGGTTAACATCGCCCCACCAGATATCCTCCGCACTGGAGCCGGCTTTGACAATAAAGCGATCGTTGGGGGAACGGCCAGTGTAGTCGGGGTTGAATACAACAAGGGGACCCTGATGCGACAGGTGCCCTTCATCGCGCATGATCGCGTCTTCGTACAGCTCTGGGGTACTTAAATTACGCAGAACGGTGGGGACGTTGATAATACCGTACTGGTCCAGTGAGATCGGCTTGGGGACGATTTTGTGACCCATTTGTAGTTCTCCTTGGTGGGGATGGCTTGCCACGCAGGATGCTGGCGTTGAATATAACCGGGGCGAATACTTAAAAGGGGTTAGGCTGTGCACGTAAAAAAACAAACCCGAAAGAGCAACCAGAAAATAGTATATTTTGGATATTCACATATTAATCCGGGTGCTGCAACAACAAAGCCCCGCCGTCTTAAAGGCAACAGACAGCAGGGCTTGTTTTTACGCACAGCTAAAGGTATTCGGGCTGTAGCGGATACCCTCGTAGAGGTTCAGCCCGCAGGCGCTACCGGAGGCGTAGCGTCAGTTCCGCCGCAATTTCGGTCAAGGCCTTTGCCGTTGGTGAATCGGGGAACGTGAGCACTACCGGTTTACCCTCATCTCCAGCTTCTACCATGCGCGGATCCATGGGGATCTGCCCCAGAAAGGGTACGTTCATTTCACCCGCCATTTCCCGGCCTCCCCCGCTTTTGAAGATCTCCACCTTTTCATTGCAGTGGGGACACGCAAAGCCACTCATGTTTTCCACAATGCCGTAAATTGGTAACTTGAGTTGATGGCAGAAGGTTACCGACTTGCGCACATCCACCAGCGCCACTTTTTGCGGGGTTGTCACCAGAACTGCGCCGGTGTTTTCTCCCAACAGTTGCACCAGGCTCAGAGGTTCATCTCCGGTCCCCGGCGGACAGTCAATCACCAGGTAGTCCAACTCGCCCCAGTTGACATCACGGAGAAATTGCTGAATAACCCCGGCTTTCATGGGCCCGCGCCAGATAAGGGCATCGTCCTGCTGTTGGATCAGAAAACCGATGGACATCACTTTGAGATCATGCGTGACAACAGGAAGCATCAGTTCGTTTTCCACCGCCGGGCGCTGCAGTTCAAGGCCGAGCATGGTCGGCACGCTCGGGCCATGCAGATCAACGTCGAGCAGACCGACCTTGGCCCCCTGTTGCGCCAGACTCAGGGCGAGGTTGACTGCCGTGGTGCTTTTGCCCACCCCCCCCTTGCCCGACATCACCAGGATTTTGTGTTTAATCTTTGCCAGCACGGACGCCATCTGCTCCTGTTGCTGTTGCTGGTCACAGCTTTTTCTTTCCGCATCGCTGCAGTTGCTGCTTTTGTCACAGCCGCGGCAGGGGTCTGCGTGCGGATCTTTCTGGGGGGTTTTTGAATTTTGACTCATCGGTATTCTCCTAAGCTATGGGAACAAAGAACAAGTAGAAGTGGCAGATATAAAAAGCGCTGATGCGCGACCAGGACAAGAGACTAATCCCGCAGGGCAATTTTTGTCAAACAGGTTATGGGTCAGGCTAAAAGTAGATGCGGGAGAGCTGCGGGCGCAGGGGGGAGTTTTTGCCAGCCAAGCCATTTGTTTCATCTGCTGAAAAAGCGTTCTAAACATTTGGAATAACGTTTTATTTTCTTGACCACTTCAGGAGTGGCTGCTAATTTCTTTCACTTTGTCAGGTACAGAATACTGCCAGCTCAAAATAACGTTCTGTAGCTCTTATATGTTGTCCAGAGGAGGAAAGAGGTTATGCCCAGAGGATTGAGGATAAGTATTGTAGCAGCTGCAGTAACGGCACTGCTGGCGACTCCGGCCTGGAGCGCCATTGAGTTTTTTGGGACTGCGCGGGTGCTGCCGACGTATTATTCGAACTTTGACTTTAACGATAAGAAAAACGATATGTTTGTCGTCAATGAAGGGGGAATGACCAAAGGGGAGCATATTCGCGCCGAACTGCGTTTGGGCTGGGAGGCGGCAGGAGAGAAGTGGTCGGTGAAAATGATCACCGAAGCGGATGTGATTATGCAGAAAGATACGGCGGATCGCTCCTTTTACGCCGGGGCAGAAAAAGACGGTAACCCCAACACCGGCGGTGAGTTTGGTATCGAGCGGGTCGAGCTGCTGTACAAGTTCAACCCGGCGCTGGAACTGGAGACCGGCTGGGATGTGCGCTCCCTCGATATCCGCACCGGCGGGCTGCTGTTTGGAGACGATCATCCCTTCATCGGCTTTCGCGGGCATTTAAGTGAAAACAGCAGCTATGAACTGCTCTATCTGCCGATTCAGAATATGAGCAGCATTAAAAACGAGCCCTTTGACAGTGATGCGGTGAACGACTGGCGGGTCTACAGCCTCAAGGTCAACCAGAAGGTTGGCGCTTTTGACGTGAGTCCGTTCTATGCGTATAGCGATAACGATTATCGCGAAGCCAAAATCCACTATTACGGTCTGGAGGTTATCGGCAGAATAGGGAGGTTTGTGCCGTCGTTTGAGGTTGTGGTTGCCGATGGTAAATTTGACGCCGGCAAAGATATCTCGTCCATGGCGGCATTCGCCGGCCTGGAGTTGGAGGTGGCGCAGGCGTTTAGGCCCTACGTAGCGTTGCGCTATACGCAGGGAGATGACGACGCTACCGACAACAAGGTCAAGGGCTGGGTCGGAATTACCGACATCGGACGCTTTACCCCACTGATGGGGATGGACGGCGGTATTCTGAGCGAGGATCTGGGGCAGAGTTACGGCGCCACCCTGTACTCATATACGCCGGAGCGTGCGACAGCTACAGGTGTTATTAAAAGAAGTGATTATCCTGATACGGATGCTGGTGCGAATGCGTATAAAGCTGCACTGGTTTCAAATAATTATGGCGGCATCAGCAATGGCGGTTCCGGGGATAACCCGGGGCAGGTACTTGTCGCCATCGGCGCTAAAGGGGATCTGTCCCAGTGGGTGGACAAGCTCAGCTACAAAACCCAGATTTTTATGATCTGGTACGACAAAACAGATAACCTGAACAACATGAGAAAACCGGGTAAAAAGGTGGATGACTACGCCGGCACCACCTTTGATCTTCAGCTTGCGTACGCGCTGGACGAGCATTTCAGTATGGGCTATATCTTCGGCATTTTTGTCCCTGGCGCGGGGATTAAAGATCAGTTTGGCGACGATCCGGCCATGACTAACTGTCTTGCCCTTACCTGGCGCTACTAAAGCGCAAGCGCGGCGTGGGCTGGCCCTCCCCATAAAGAGACTTTCCGGCGGGACAATTCAACGCCGGAATACGCGCGCACGTGTGCAGAATGGGGCTAACGCAGCACTGTTGGTACAGGAGCGCGCGGGTTCACCTGCATACTAAGATAGGGATAAACTGTACAGATGAAAAGTATCGACAAACAGCAGATGGGTGTAAAAAAGAGCTGCGCCGGCATAATGCTGCTCCTGCTGGTTTCTTGCGCTCTGGCCTCGATGGCAATGGCGTCGGACTGGCCTCAACTAGAGAGCCGTCTCGAGACTTGGGATGGCGCTAAAGAGGTGCAGCTGCCGGGAGGAGTTGACCCCATCGAAGACCCGGTTTTTGCCCCCGTGGTTGACATGCTGTTGCGCGCGGGGTTTGCGGTGCGGGCTGATGGCGCCGCTGCTGCGGGAGATGGGCTGGTTTTGGCCCAGCGTCAGAGTGATGCGCACCGTGGTAGTACAATGCTTATCCTCACCCGGGCCCGCGATGGTGCGCTGCTTGCGGTAGAGTCCGTCGAATGCCCTGTGGCCGCACCCTCACCGCAGGCGCACGTCCTGTCAACGGCAGCTGCAGCCGGGAGCAACCGCTTGGTCGAACGCAATCGCGTGGATATGGCGGGGCAGCACCTGCACATTGAGTCGAGCGCGAAGGCCAACACCATGGGGGTACGTTCTGAAGCCGGGGCCTCTTCTGGCGGCGATCTGTTGGTGAATATCCCGGGCCAGCCGCGCAGCATAGTCGCCTGGCCCGCGCCAGACGCCGACGGGGCAGATTTCCATCTGTTCGCCCTGTATGATAAAGAGCTGGTTCATTTCCGTTACCATTCCAACCTCCATACCAGTCCCCATTCCCCTAACCTTGAGCGGATAGCCACATTTAAACCTGGGGCCAGGGTTTCCCGCGCGCTGCGCCTCACAGGCGTTGATCTTGATGGGGACAACAGGCCCGAACTGGCACCGGTGTGGGTGGAAGATGTCCACAGTGTCGATGAGGGGACAGATTCGCGCCTGCACTCCTGGGTGGTGGCGGTGAACCCGGACGGAAGCATGCAGGAGCGCAGCGCCGACCTCCAAGGTTATCTGGCAGAGGTCAATGGCAGTCTGTATCTGCAGCGGCGCGGAGCATATAGCACGTTTACTCCGGCGCTATATGCTGTTTCAGAGGTGGGTGGGCGCCGGTATACGCGCAGCACTGCGCCGATAGCTGAAACGGGGCATTGGGTACTGAATCACGCGCGCTGGCCCGATAATGACTCCATCCTCATCTGGAACGATGATGAACGCCTGGTGTTGGCAGCATATTCCGGGAGTGAAGGCGCTGATATCGATATGTATGCCGGCGGCACCCTCCTGGCTGATTTCGGTTCCTACCAGGGGGCAACCATATATATCCCCCTGCAGGAGCCGGACTATCGCGGCGGCTTTGCCGTCCACGACCGAATAATGGAGCGCAGAGAGCAGGTGCCGCGCCGGATGTTGCCCCATGCAGGAGCCCTCTTCACCCTGGTGCGCGGCCGCGATGCGGGGCTTCCCCTGGTGGGGCGCGCCTCCGGGCGGGACAAGCTGGTACAGATAGTGTCGCTGCAGACGGGGTTGCAGGCGCGCGCTCCTTTTGCCCCTGTAGATGCTTTTATCCTCGATTTTGCGCTGTGGCAGGGGACTGATGGAGTGCTGCGGGCGGTGTTGTTGCTAAATGAGAAACAGGATGGCAGCGGGCGCGCCTATCTTCAGCTGCAGAGCCAACTGCAGGGGGCGCGGTAGGGTAGCGGTTCAGTAGCTCACTTCCGCCAGGATTGGTGCTTCGGTTTATTTTTTATCGGTGAACCCGAACTTTTTCATGCGGTAGCGCAGGGTGTCGCGGCTCATCCCCAGCGCCTGGGCCGCCTTGGTCTGGTTATTGTCATGCTGCTGCAGCGCCATGGCGATCAACTTCATTTCAACCTCGCTCATGGTTATCCCGCCGGGGGGAAGTTTTATCCGAAGCCCGTCGTTGGCGGGGGTGGGCGCTGCCATTTCGACCATTGGCAGCGCGGCGTCACCCTGCCATGGCGCGCTAAGCTCTTCAGGCAGATGCTCAAGCTGTATTTCAGGCTCAGAGCCGAGCATCACGGCACGTTCTATGGCATTGCGCAACTCGCGTACGTTCCCGGGCCAGGGGTAGCGCTGCATATGTTCCATGGCATCAGGGCTGATTCCGCTATATCCCTTGCCATACTCCCTGTTCAGGCGCCGGATGAAATAGTCGATCAGGGTGGGCAGACATCCACGCCGTTCCCGCAGGGGTGGCAGGCGGATAGTCAGGACGTTCAGACGGTAGTACAGGTCGCTGCGGAATTCACCGCGCTGCACCAGGCTGGGGAGGTCGCGGTTGGTTGCGGCTACGATGCGCACATCCACGGTGAGGGTTTCGCGCCCGCCGACGCGGCGGAAGGTGCGGTTCTCAATCACCTTCAGGATCTTGGCCTGCATCGTCAGGGGCATGTCCCCTATCTCATCTAAAAAAACGATACCTCCTTTGGCACTTTCGAAGATCCCTTTTTCCTTGGTACTCGCATCGGTAAATGCCCCTTTTTCATGTCCGAACAGCTCATTTTCGAGCAGGTTTTCCGGAATAGCGGCACAGTTTACTTCAATAAAGGGCTGTTGGCTGCGGGCGCTGTAGTCATGAATAGCCTTGGCGATCAACTCTTTTCCGGTGCCGCTTTCTCCAAGAACCAACACGGTTTTGCAGTCGCTCTCGCCACATATCTTGATCAGCTTGAACACTTCGACCATCTGTTCCGAGCTGCCTACCAGCTGATCTGTCTGCGCATCACCAGCGGCATGGGGGGCGGCGAAGGGGCCATTCTGGGCTCTTAGGGCCAGGCGCTCTAAGGTATCCTTTGCCGTTTTTTCTACATGGTCGAGTTTAAACGGCTTGCCGACATAGTCATCCGCCCCCCCTTGCAGGGCCTTGATAGTACTATCCAGATGCGCATCGGCGGTTATCATGATTACCCCGGTTGCAGGACTTTTCTTTTTAAACTCCCGCAGAAGCTCAATGCCGTTGGCATCAGGCAGGCTGATGTCGAGCAGGATTAAATCGGGCCTGAACGTGGTGAACTTCTCCATCGCCTCAGCCCCAGAGCTGGCGGTTTCCACCCTGTAGCCGACGGCTTTCATGGTCTCCGCCAGAGACCAGCACACCATTTTTTCATCGTCTACTACCAGTACTTTCTGCTGCGCCATTATAGCTCACCTCTTAAAGCTGGTTTGGATTTTGCAGTGTTTCTCCCGGATGTTGCTCTGCTGTTTGAACCCCTGCAAAAAGCCTTCCCATTTGATAGACAGGAGAATGATGGAATATTCTTTCATAAAGGTGGAGCGAAATGCCAGCGAATACATGCGCACTCCGTTTATAGAGGCGCTGGGTTGGGGCAAATGCCGCAGTCATGGTGCGGCAAAAAATGCGAATTGGGGCAAGTGCCCCAGCAGGATGGGTTACACCGCCAAGGTATTTACCCTGCTGGCAGCGCTGGGATTCCTCCTGCATGTTTTTGCGCAAGACATTTTTGCACAGAGCAGAACAGAAGTGCGTTGCGTCGGGGTAATGGATCGCGGGGTAATGGAGCAGCCGCTCTCATATCCGGCCCATATCTACTATGACGCACACAATGATGAGATATACATCACCGATTCGGCGCATAGCCGTATTGTGGTGTGCAACAGCAATTATTTTCCAGTGTACGAGTTTGGAACCAGCCGAAAAAGTGAATATATCGGCGGGATGGAGCGCATAAATGGCCACCTCAGCGCCGTCACCCGAGAGCAGAGTCGTGCCGGGATTGAGGTGGCAGTATTTGATAATGCCTTTTTACCCGCAGCGCCGCTTCTACTGAGTGGTTATCCGGAAGTGAAAGAACGCGCCTTTATTCCGGCCCGGGTGGTTCAGGGTTTAACTGGAAGGTTGTACGTCGTTTCAGAAAACGGGGGCCCGGTTTACGTTTTTGCTCCTAACGGCACATTTCTCCACTTGCTCCAACCCCATGACACCGTGTTGGGGATTCGGGAAGCGGCGAGTGTCAAGGATGTTGCCGTGGATGCAAACGGGAAGCTCTATCTGCTGAGCGAAGAGCGTGGTAGGGTTTATGTATACGACGGCAATGAAATATTTCTGTTCAAGTTCGGGCAAAAAGGGGGAGACCGGGGGAAATTGGCACGGCCGCGCGGTATCGCAATCAACACAGGAAAAAAGGAGATATACATAGTGGACTATCTGCGCCATGCAGTCTCAATTTATACCCTGCAGGGAGAATTCGTGGATGAATTCGGCGGCAAGGGTGTCGGAAAAGGCTGGCTGTATTATCCCTCGGATGTTGCGGTTGATCAGAAAGGACACGTGCTGGTGGCGGATACCTTTAATCACCGGATTCAGGCTTTTGCCCTGCCCTGAAAAATAGGGGCATTGCTCCCAGCGCTCGAGCGTGGGCGGGTGTTTGGAGCTTTATTAATGTTGTCAGGAGGTTAAAAGATGAAATGGAACAATTGTCTGGTTGTGGGTGCAATATTGATGTTCTTAAGTGCAGGCATTGCCGTGGCTGCGGAAGAGGGGGAGGTGCTTCTGACTCTGCCTGACTGTAATAAATGCCATAGCGCTATTGTGACGGATGTGACCCTCAATGGTGGTCTGCACTCCAGCGCGGTAACCTGCCTTGAGTGCCACCCGGAGCATCCTCCGGCGGGAACCGAAGTCATTCCGGCGTGCAGCATGTGTCACGCTGAAGCTGAAAAAGAGCACTATCGGGTGGGTAACTGTCTTGGCTGTCACAATCCGCACCATCCGCGCGCCATCGATTTTACTGCAGTTGAACAGGTCAATCCGGTATGTGTGAGTTGTCATGGAAATGAAGGGGAACAACTGCGGGAATACCCGAGTAAGCACAGCGAGCTCAGCTGTACCGCATGTCATCTGGTGCATGGTGAGTTTCTGAGTTGTCTGGAATGTCACGGTCCGCATGTCGAGGGGCAGACCTATCAGGACTGCTTTACCTGTCATAAGCCGCATAAGCCTACGTTGGTGCGCTATCCGGAGACTGCACCGGTGTCATACTGTTCCGGCTGCCATCCCAAGGCAACCCAAGATCTGGCCCAGAACAGAACCCGACACCACGATCTGTTGTGTGCCTATTGTCACAAGACCCAGCACAAGGCTATCCCTGCGTGCGAAACTTGTCATGGCAAACCACATGAAAAGTCGATGCATCAGGCGTTCCCTGATTGCCTGCAGTGCCATATAGATCCGCATGCGCTGGCTAAATAACATAAGTTTTGGGTATTTATAGTGTTTTTAAGGAGTTGAATATGAAGTATTCAGGGAGAAAAACAGTGCTGGCTGTTGCCTTGCTCGCATGTGCGGCATTGGTCTGGGGCTGCGTCGAAACGGGAGCAGGAATTAAAGGTGCTCCAGGGGTCAGAACGCTTAAAAGCCAGGAATACAACGGTGGGCCCGGCAGTGTATCGACACCCACCCAGCAGTCACCTGCAGAAGCAGCTGCGCCCGGAAGCAGTTTTGAGGTTGTAGCACGGGCAGGGCAGGAGCCGCTGATAGTCATTGATCCCACTAAAGGGGAAGAGACAGCGCCGGCTCAGGAGTCAGTGTATGATCTCGATCTTAAGCCCCTGAGCACACCTGAGTGTGGGCGCTGCCATTTCAGTGTGTTTACTGCCATCAAAGAGGAGGGGGGTAAACATCGGCTCGATTGCACCTATTGTCACGAGGAGTTTCACACCTATAAGCCTGGTAAGGACTGGGCTGAGGTTGTGCCGGCATGCACCACTTGTCATGGCGCCCCCCATGGACAGGACTATCTGGATTGCCTCGCCTGCCATGAAAATGCCCATGTTCCGGTAGCCTCTATGGTTGCGTTGAACCAGCTCGAACCCGATTGCGCCAAGTGCCATGAACCGCAGGGGCAGGAACTGGCACTAAATCCCAGTGCGCATACGGAGCTTAGTTGCAGCAGCTGCCACCACACCCGGCATGGCAACATTCCGGACTGCACCGAGTGCCATGCCCAGCCCCACGTAGCCTTCGAAGACAACAGTGGCTGTGTCGGGTGTCATCCAGCGCATGCGCCGATAAATATCGAGTACGGCGAACAGGTGGAAAATATCGTCTGTGCCGGATGTCATCAGAGTGCGAATACCGCACTGGTCAACAGCTCGAAAAAACACACTACCCTCAGCTGTGTCTACTGCCATGCGCAGAATCACGGCTACATCCCCGCATGCCAGGACTGCCATGGCAAGCCTCACAGTGAGGCGATGCTTTCACGTTTTGGAGCCTGCACCGACTGTCATGGTGACCCGCATTCGCTGGCCTTACCAGGTCAGTAACATCTGCCTTGTGGTATGAAATTCAATGCAATACTGGCTGGAATCGGGGTGCTGCTCTTGGTAGCGGCACCCCGCTTCAGTGCCGCTGACCCAATACACTGGAATGCAAACTGGAACTATGCCCGCAGCGGGGGAGATGCCCAGGATGTGCGCTGGAATCTGGGCGAGACCTATGGTGCTTCTCTCGATCGGGATGTCAGCCGCGCCACGGATATAGGAGCAGCGCTGCGCTATACGCAACGGCGCGACAGCGACGATGAGTGGCAGGGTACGCTCAATCCAAGCCTGTCTCTGGGGTTGCGCAACGATCTGTTTAGTTTTCAGGTAGGCGGCAATGAGAGCCGCCGCAAGCGGAGCAGCGCAGAAGAGGCGATTAATCGGGCCCTGAGCAGCAGCTTCAGTACCTCCCTGGCAGAGATGTGGCCGCAGCTGCGCCTGAATTACAGTCGCAGCGAAAATTATGACAAAGAGTCGCCGTCGCGGCAGGACAACTGGAATGAAAGTTACAACGGCAGTTTGAGCCATATATGGGGAGGGCTCGAAGCGTTCTATAGTGGACGCTATAGCCGCGGCGAAGATGAAGTCAGTGCTACCGAAAATGACAACACATCACACCTGGCCAAACTCGATGGCAATTATCACTTCTGGGATCAGCGGCTGCAGCTGAGTTTTTCGACCCAGTACAACGAGAATGAAAATAACACCTATATAAAATCCGCTGCTGGAGAGCTGATATTTATCCCGCAGTTTGTGTCCCAGCAATACGCCGGGTTTGACGATAATCCGATCTTCAGCGCACTGCCGAACAATTCTGCTCTCGGGGATGGACGCGAAGATATGCCTGCCCTGGTGTGGAGCGAAGCTGAAGATGAAGATTTAAGTATCGCCGCGCGCCTTAATAGCCAGGACCTGGATCAGATTGAAGTGGTTTTTCTGGGGGAGCCCGACCCCTTTTTTCGCTCACAGCTTCAGGCCAGCGTATATATAAGCAACAACAATCGGGACTGGACGCAGAGTTCTGTAGGGATAACCTCCCGCTGGGAGGAGGATGCGGTGTTTGAGCGCTGGAGCTTCATCCTTGATCTGGGTAATACCCTCAATGCCTCTTATGTAAAGATTGTGCTGCGCGAGCCTGCGGGGGTGTGGG
This sequence comes from uncultured Desulfuromonas sp., assembly GCA_964444945.1. Lineage (GTDB taxonomy): Bacteria > Desulfobacterota > Desulfuromonadia > Desulfuromonadales > Desulfuromonadaceae > JAIVHC01. The sequence goes on along the minus strand of CAYUJC010000006.1, from coordinate 21,242 downwards.
ATCCAGTTCAGATAAGCGAGTGTATCTGGAGCCGGGCGGTTATCGCCGCTGGCGATGAAACCAAAACCTCTAATACGTTTAAGCGCTACAAATATCAGACCAATGCCCAGCTGCGCCCTTTTGAGGCTTGGTTGGTTACCGCCAGTTACGGCTATGATTTGAGTGAACCGGGAGAGGGGGCTGAAACCGAAGAGGTACAGCAGACCTATGGCGTTCAATGGTATCCCGCCGCAGTTCTCTCCTTGCAGGCGTTCTACAGTGAAAATGAAACCATGGTGGAAAAGCAGGAAACTGAGACCGGGCGCAACTGGACACTGGCGGCGCAGTGGGATCCTCTGGGGACCCTGGCAACGGCACTTAGCTTCAACTGCAGTGAGACTCTGCTTGACTCAGATCTGCAGAACCGCACCTATACCGTCAGCTCCAGCCTGGTGGCACAACTGCTGCCCGACTGGTCAGCCAGCTTGAATGGGAGTTGGACCCAGAACGAAGACATGGTCAACAACAGTGAAACCACGACAACATCCTGGACCCTGGATACCACCACCCAGTTGCGCCCCAGCCTGCGCCTTACCGTGTATGTCAATTATGGCTCGACCACTACCGAGGTAATACGTGGAGAGGAGGATTCCTCCTACGTTGATGGCGGGATAAATCTTAACTATCGCCCCTCCGACGCCCTGCAGAGCAATACCAGCATCAGTTATGATGGTGATGACGACAGTGTGAGAGCAAGCACAAGCGTTTCACTGCGGCTGAGTAATGATCTGCAGGCCAATGTTGGTGCTGCCTTGACCTTTGAGGATGACGTTACCCAGAATTATACCGCATCTCTAATCTGGCTGATGACACAACGGTTCAGCCTGCGCCAGGGCGTGCAGTATGCAAGAGCTGATCTGGCCCAGTGGAGCTACTCCGCCAACGCCAGCTATAATTTCTGAGTGCCGGACGTAACCCAGACCAGAAGATGCAGGGCTTATGTAAGGTATGTTTTTTGCAAAACCAGACCCGGTGGTGAACTGGCAAAGTGTGAAAGGCGATATGAAACCATGTTGAGTGATGGACATAAAGTGCGGACGGCTCTAGCGGTAGTCGTGTTTGTGTTTTTAGCGGGGTGTGCTGCGAGCCCGAGCTATCACACCGATCCGGCACTGGCGACCGGCTTTGTGAAAAGGATAGCCGTACTCCCCCTGGAAAATCACACCCAGGAGCGGTTCGTGGAAAAACAGGTGCGTGACCTGCTGAGCACCCAGGTGATGAGTCTGGGCTTTTTCGAGGTTCTGGAAAAAGGGGATCTGCGCCGTTTTCTTAATGACGAAATTGTGGGGGAAGACAAGACATCTATTCCCCAGGCAACGGCGCGCAGACTGGGGCGCGAGTTTGGCCTGCAGGCATATATGGCTGGTTCAGTTGAAGGGTACAGCCTCGAGCGCAACGGGAGTTATTCCTATCCTGTGGTCGCCCTGACCCTGCGCCTGGTTGAGATTAACAGCGGAAAGATTCTGTGGCAGGCGAGCCATGTCGGCTCAGGTTACAGCACAAAAGATCGTCTTTTCGGGCTTGAAAGTGACAATCTGCACCAGGTAGCCAGACAGTTGATAAGAGATATGCTTTTAACCCTGACCTACTAAGGCGCAAAAGCAGGGCTTAAAAGGTGAAGGATAGAAAGAGAACACCGCGCATTCAGGAGGTTTCATTGGCAGCTGTTTTTCCAGGCATACCTGTAAGACTGTGCATCTGTATATGGATTGCAGCGGTGTTTCTGAGTGTTCCCGGAATCGGGCTGGCGCGGGAACCACACCCGGTAATTGCGCTGTTGCCGGTGGCCGATCTCAGTGCGGGGTCGACCCGGTGGGATCAGGAATTGCAGCGCACGTTGCACGCCGCTTTGCTCTCCGGTGGTCTGCAGATGGTCGCACCTGAGCGGGTTCTGGAGGAGGTTCGCGCTTTGGGCCTGCGCGATCTGGGGGAAGCAGACCGTTTTTCCTGTCGCCAACTGGGCTCACGCTTAGGCTGTACCCATCTTCTGAGTGTCAGCGTCATTGAATCAACTGGGGGAAAGGCCCCAACGTTGGGGCTTTTGCTCCAGCTGTATCATGCCGACAGCGGCACTCCGATATGGGGGGAAACACACACCTATTCCGCCGCCAGCCAGATTGCCATCCTGGGATTGCAACAAGAGGTGGGTCTGCCGTGCTTATTGCGTCAGGCCGCAGAAGATCTGGTCAACTCGCTTAAGGGAATCCCCCCTGAAGTGCTCACTCCAGCCGCGACGGGGCTGATCCCGACCTATGCCGTTGAGGTGATTGACTGTTCCAGCTCCCTGGTGCGCTGTGGCGGCAGGGTTCAGTGTCGGATTAAGATTCGCGCAGAGGTTGTCGGTGGCAGCACGTTCAAGCTCGAATTTGGGGGGAGGGATTTTACTCTGCATCCCGCGGCCAAAAACACCGAGCATGGAAACATTTATGTCGCCCAGCTTGAAGCTCCAGTCGAGCCCGGGATCTACCCTGTCCGCCTGAAACGCACAGCGGCGGAATATGGGGTGGTATCCACCACTGTGACGCAGATAGAGGCAGTAAATCAGGCGGTGTCCCTGGAGTTGGAGTCTTCAGCGGTGGCCTCCACCACCCACAGTGTGCCGGTGTTCAGCCGGCGTCTTACGTTGCGTCCCCGCATGCAGGGCAAGCGCCCGCTCGATAAATGGGTTTTTGAGGTTCTCGATAGTCAAAAAAACAAGGTTGTATCACAGCAGCGCAGCGGAGATCTGCCTGCCGCCCTGCACTGGGCCGGTATCGACGCCCGCAGGTATCCACTCCCGTCTGGAGTCTACACGATAAAACTTCAAATCCATGATGCGGCCGGTTTCGCCGCAAGTGCAAGCACCGAGGTGTATCTACACCAAGCGCAGGGAGAGCTCGCAACGCTGGAAAAAGTGCACCAGGAGGGGAAAACTACACTGCTGTTGCGCAATAAAAACCCTGCTGGAGAAGCCCGCACCTGGAACGTGTATATAACCGACCACAGTGACAATGAGCTGTATAAAATTTCCGGCTCAACGCTGCCGGCCAAAATTATCCTGCCAGAAAAGGTTGCCCAGGCGCAGGACCTTTTTTGCCAACTCTTTGTTCAGGATAGCGTGGGCAACAGGTATTGGACAGAAACTACCCCGGTGGGTCAGTACATCGCTGCCGCGGCGGAAGAGGGAGAGGGGAAAAAGGGGGAAGAGGTGAAAGAACAGAAGTTGGTATGGAACACCGGATTTTAATAGGGGTGCATATAGCTGTGCTGGTGTTGCTCTGCAGTATTGGCGGCTGCACCAGGGGGGGGGAGTATGTCTATACTTCTGCGCCGCAGCTGCAGGTACGCTTGTGTCGCGTGGCGCTGTTGCCCCTGCTGAATGAAACAGAAAACACCACTGCCGCCACTCTATGTTATCGCACCATGGTTACCGAGCTTATGGCTGCACCCCCGTTGCGGGTGTGCAATCCGGCGGAGGTGAAAAACGCCCTGCGTCGGCGCCAGATTTATCCCAGTGAGATATACAGTGCCCAGGCTCCGCTTCTCAAAGCTATGGCAAAGGAGCTGCAAGTTGATGGCTACATCCGGGGCAAGGTGATCACCTTCACCCGGGAGTACGCTGACAGTGCAACGCAGGTGCCACATATAACACTGCAACTTGAACTGCTCAAGGCAGACGGCAGTCTGATAAGTCAGGTGTTCTATACACGCCGGGGGGACGACTATCGCAGTCTGATGCATTACGGGGTGGTTTACAGTTACACAGAGCTCGCGGCCAGAATGACGCGGGAAATAATCGTGAAATGGATTGAACAGGGGCAGGTCGGCTGCAACTCCTGATCCGCCAACAGAAAATTATACAAGGAGATCGTTACATGCGCTTACGTTCAGGATATATGCTCCTCGCCCTGCTTTTATGGGCCCTTCCCGCTTCAGCCTGGTTCTGGGAAAGCGACATTCTGGTAACTATTAACCAGCAGGAATACCGTAATACCGATTATATATCTTGGTGGGAGCAATGGCGCGAGCCGGAGATGGAAGTGCCGGAGACTCCAGCTTCATTCATAGATTTTCAGCTCAAGGTGCAGGAAGCCGAGGCTATGGAACTGTATACCCGCCCTGAGTACCAGCGCAAGGTGAGAGTGTTCCTTAAGGTTCGTTCCCTTATGCTTTTGCGCGAGGAGGAGATTCTCGCAAAAGTTGGAAAGCCGCCAGAAGAAGAGCTGCGGCAGTTGTACACAGACAGATATCTGCCCCGCTTTACCTTGCAGGCTGTGCACCTTGATACCGAGGAGCAGGCGCATGAGTTTCTGACAGCTGTTGCCACCCAGCCCGCGCAGGAGGTTCTGGCAGAAATGGGACTGGCACCGGGAGAACACCTGGCCCGCCTGGAACATGCTTACGCCGAACGTCTGGACGCAGCCGTATGGGAACAGATCGTCCAACTGGAAACCGACTCCTGGGGTACGCCGTTCTTATGGCACGGGCAGTGGAATCTATTGCTGGTGGAGGAGGCGCACGTGTTTGATTCAGAGCATTTCTCGCACGTGCGTCCTGTCCTGGAAAAGCAGTGGCGCGAGGAACAACGTGCGCGGCTCAACCGTGAATTGCTGGCGCAGTTGCAAGAGAAATACACGGTAAAAATTTATTCCGAGCATATTGAAGCATTAAGTGAGGCCGGGGTGCCGTCTGCCCTTGAAGGCAAGGCGGGTATCTCCTTTGACGGGGGAGAGATCCCCCTCGAATTGCTGCATCAGTCGGCACTGGATGAATGTGAAAAACGCGCCAGCACGCGGAATGACTTCACCTACACTCAGGCGCTGGATATAGTGGTACGTGACATGGTAGCGCAGACCCTCACCGGTTTCGAAGCGCTGCAACGCCACTACGAACAGCACTCTCCGTTCAAAGAGACTTTCTCCTTTTACACGCAGTATCGCCTGGTTAAGGAACTAGAGCAGATGGTACTAAAGCCTCAAGAGCTCGAAGTAAGTACAGCCGAAATTGAACAGGCGTATGTGGCGCAGCGGCAACGCTTTACCTCGCCAGAAGTGCTCTATATGGCACAAATAGAAACGCGAGAGGTTAGACTGGCGCACCAGCTCAGGCAGAAATTACAGCAGGGGATGCCGTTCGATGAAGTGGTGCGCCCACTGGCGCCTGAAGGGACGCCCACCCGTTGGATCGATCCGCAGGATGAGTCCGAAGCTATGCAGGCCGCATTGCAGGGGCTGTCTCCGGGCCAGAGCGGGGTACTTGATATAGGCGACAGGGTACACTTCTTCAGGCTTATCCACCGCGCGCATGAGCAGGTACAGCCTTTGGAGCAGGTCTCTGAGCAGCTGCGTACCGAACTGGAGCAACAGAAGCGCCTGGCGGCGCTGGAGCGCCTCCATACCCGTCTGCGGGCGGCATCCACCATTGAGATGGATCAGCGCGTGTGGAAGAGGGTGTATAGGGAGGTGGCGCGTGAGGCGTAATCTCATCTATATATTCACAGCGGTGCTGCTGACGTTATTCATGTGTTCCTGCGCACCACAGAAGCAGCAGCGTTTTTCTATCCAGAAAAACTGCCTGGAGTGTCACGAAGAATTCAAGCCCATCGCGCAACAACCGGTTCCGCATGAACCGGCACAGCGAAATAATTGCAACGCCTGTCACCGCAATCATGGCATTATCGGGGGAGCGTATCTGCTACAGCCGGTGCCGGAGATGTGCTATCCCTGTCATGAGCAGCTCCACCCGGCTCAGCTGCACAGCAAGGTGCATCAGCCGGTGGCAGAGGGTAACTGTGGTGGCTGCCATAAGCCCCACGGGAGCGAGTATGCAGGGATTCACCCTGTAACACCACACCAGCTGTGCTTTGAGTGCCATGCCCGCACCGGATTTGATCCCGCCCCACCGCAGCTCCACCCTCCGGTACAACAGGGGTGTGGCACCTGCCATGCCCCCCACAGCAGCGCCGCAGAGATGCTCCTCCTTCAGAGTGAGACCCTGCTGTGTGCTACCTGTCACCCCCCCGAGGGGTTGAGTGTTGCACATGGAGGAATTCCGCTCACCGGATGTTCTGAATGTCATGATTCCCATGGTGGCAGAGCACCGGCCCTGTGGCGGCACTCTGTGCATGCACCAGTTAGTGCTGGGCGCTGTACCGACTGCCACCAGGCTGGAAGCGTTGCCACCCAGTCTCCCCCAGATCAACTCTGCTCCCGGTGCCATGCCGCAGTGCAGGAGCAGGCGCAGCGCAACCAGGGGCATGCACCGGTGGTAGAGGGCAACTGTTCCGCCTGCCATGTGCCCCATGCCAGCGATTTTCCAGCTCTGCTTATAACAGACAGCAGCCGCCTATGCCTCGGGTGTCATGAGGATATCCGCGTTGGCGGGGCGCATCATCCTGATGCTGGTGAGAGGGATTGTCTTGAATGCCACGCCCCGCATCAGGCCGCAGCTGGAGCCGAGTATCTGCTCCGCGCCCCGGCCAGCGGAATATGCCTGGAATGTCACGCCTATCCAGAACGATCTGCTGCGGTGCAGCACCCCCCGGTACAGCAACATGACTGCCGCCGGTGCCATCGTATGCATGGGGCTGGAGCTCCCGGCCTGCTTGTTACAGCGCAGGATAAACTCTGCAGCAGCTGCCATGCTGCGGTACGCCAGGATATGGCGGCGCCGTCCGTGCATGCCCCCCTGTTTCAGGGTAGATGCAGTGCCTGTCATGCTCCACATGGGGCGGCGGAGCCTGCGTTGCTGGAGGTAGCAGAGCCGCAGCTATGTCTGCAGTGCCACGAAAACACCACCGCGGAGTATGAAGCGGGTTACGGGCATACACCCTTTGAGCGCGGCAGATGTCACGACTGCCATCAGCCTCACGCGGGGGAATATGCCTTTCTCCTCAACCAGCCTGAAGGCGAGGTCTGCTTTACCTGTCATGCCGCGACCAGACCCGGCACTGCTGCATATGAGCATCAACCCTTTGCCACCCAGCGCTGTAGCGCCTGCCACCAGGCGCATGGCAGTGCTATCCCTGGGTATTTGCGTCGCGAAAAACCGGGCCTGTGCCTGGGGTGTCATCAGCAGATAGATGATTTCTGGGAAAAAGGGAGTGGGCATAAGCCCGCGATGGAGGGGGAATGCGCCGCCTGTCATGTCAGCCATGGCGGAGACTATGCCGCTTTGCTGGTCCGTCCGCCCGCACAGATCTGCACCAGCTGTCATCAGGTCGGCACCCCTGCAATGGCTCGGAGTCATGGTGGTGTACAGCCTTCGATTCAAATGTGTACCACCTGTCACGACAGCCACGGTGGCCCAGAGGCTTCGCTGCTGTTTCCGGTTCAACATGTCCCGTTTGCCGACGGCAGATGCTCATCCTGTCATGAGGAGAACAATAAATGATGTGTCGTAGTTTCAGGTGCAACAGGTGGAAGATCCTCCTGGCGGTTATCGGGTTCATACTGGTTCCTGCCTGCGTGAGTCTGGCCCTGAACTGCGTCCAGTGTCATGACAGTATCAACTTCAAGGGGACCTATGAGCATGAGCCGGTGGCGCGTAACCAGTGCGACTCCTGCCACAGTCTGCACGTTTCCCGCCATGCTGGGCTGTTGCTGCAAGCGGAGGCACAGCTGTGTAACCGCTGCCACGCCGAAACCACAGAAGTCTGGACCCAGAGCACGTACACCCACAGCCCGGTACACAAGGGGGAATGCACCAGTTGTCATGCCCCCCATGCCAGCGCCGTCAAAGGGTTGCTCAAGGACAAGCAGAAAGAGGTGTGCGCTGCGTGTCATGCCAGCTTGAGTGCTACGCAAGGGAAGCTGCATGCCCCCTTTAGAGATGGCCAGTGTGCCAGTTGTCATGCTGTGCACGGCAGTGAGCATCAAGGGCTGCTGCGCAGTGAAGATTCTGCATTGTGTCTGGGGTGTCATAAGCCCGATTCTGCTTGGCAACAGCATCACGATGGACGCAGGGCGCAGGGGATGAACTGCTTGGAATGCCACCACCCCCATGCCAGTACAGAAAAAGCTCTGCTGCGCCCCTTGCAGCATGAACCCTTTGCTGCGGGCAACTGCTCTGTGTGCCACTCCGGCTCCAGTGCGGATGGCCGCTGCCTCTCCTGCCACGCTGCGGTGTTGCCCCAATTCCAGCGGGTGCACACCCATCTGCAGGGCAAAGGGGCTGCGGGCTGTACGGCGTGCCACAGCCCCCATGTCAGCAGCCAGACCGGGCTGTTGAAGGGGATTTCCGGGAGCGTGTGTCGCAGCTGCCATGCCGATAAACTCGAACGGCGTAAACAGGCGCTCCACGTCCACCCGCAGGCCAACCACTGCAGTGACTGTCATGCCGGCCATGGCTCCGATGAGCCCTATATGCTGCGCGGCGGGCTGGCGGGAGCTTGTGAATCCTGCCACGGTGAACACAGCACCTTTACCCATCCTATCGGTAGTGATGTTCTGGATCCACGCACCGGGGCCCCGATGAACTGCATCTCGTGTCACTCGCCGTGTACCGGGACCATGTTTGAACATAATCTGCGCGGTGGGCGCGAGCGTGGCCTGTGTCTGCCGTGTCATCCTGGATATTAAAGGTGAGAAAATGAGACATACACTGATTATGATCGTCCTGTTGCTCTCCTGGTGCACGTTGCCGCTGTCGCTTTGTGCCGCCGAGTGGATCAGTCAGTGGCGCGCCCCCGATCCCCAGTCCGACGTGCGCCTTGAATCCGCCCTGGCGATGGTTTTTGATGCACAGCGTGAACGCATCTATATGGCTGATGGTCTGGCAGGAAAACTGCATGCCTTTGATCTCAATGGCCAGTATCTCGCCGGTTTCGATGCTGATGCCGACCTGGGGACTCCGATTTCCATCACCCTGCAACGCTCCGGGCGCTTTTGGCTTGTCGATCGCAAAGCGAACGCGTTGGTGCGTTTAGTGCCTGAAGAACAGCGGCTAGAACGCTTCCCTTTTCCCCTTACCGGGGCCGACGCCATGTTGCCGGAGAAGGTGGTGTGGCATCCTGATACGGGATTGATGGTGCTTGATCGCCTTAGCGGTAAGGTCCTTGCGCTGGATGACAACCTCAAGGTGCGCGGACAGTATGGGAGCGCCTGTGTTGATGTCGTGAGTGCGGCGGGAGAACTCTGGCTGTTACAGGCTGACGCCAGTATTGTGCGGGTCGATCCCCGTGGTGGGGGTGAAGAGGAGCGTATCGTTCTGCAGTATGAGCTTAAACGCCCGTCCGCGCTGGCGCGCAACGCGCAGGGGCAGTTGTTTGTCGCAGATCGCGGGTTGTGCCAAGTGGTGGTTTTTTCCCCTGCAGGGCGTTACCTGTATAGCATCGGGGCACGGGGGAACCGTCTCGGGCGCTTCAGCGCTCCGCGTCAGATACTGTTCCTCGATTCAGAGCGGGGCAGCGGCGCGCTGGCGGTTCTCGACGAGGTCAACCGCTGTGTGGATCTGTTCAGGCGCTGATAGCGCCGGAGAAGATAGTCCAGGTAAAGTAGCTTAAGGGAGTGTTTATGCCTGGTTCGGGCGCATACATAAACGGCTGCCACCACGTCTGCGCGGCGTTGGCTCTTGGAGCTGGCCTGCTGGGGCTCTTTGTGCTGCTGCCGTTTTGGGCTACCCCGGTGCATGCCCGCGTCAGCGGGGCGTGCTCCAATTGCCACACCATGCACTACAGCCAGAACAACTCCATCCTCACTGAGTGGGGTGAAGAGGGACCATACCAGGCGTTGCTGCGCGCCGACTGCGGCGGGTGCCATACCGGAACCAATGAACCAGGCGGTGAAACCCCCTTTGTAATGTCTGCCGCCCCCACCTATGGTGAAAGTGGTACCGGAAATGATGCCACTACCCTGGCGGGGGGAAGTTTTTACTGGGTGACCCAGCCAGCCAATGGAGCTGTTGGTGGGGATACAACCGGGCACAATGTCGCCGGTTTGACCCTTGCAGACAGCGTCCTCCACACTCCCCCCGGCTTTGATGGTGGCCGTGCTGCTGCGGATGGCAGTGTGCCAGGCGGGGGGACATGGCCGAGCGGGCAGCAGGTCACCTGCGCGGGGGTCTTTGGCTGTCATGGCACTCATGCCGCAACGTCACAGACTGTTGCCATCCACGGGGCGCATCATGGCGATCTTGGCGGGGCGCGGGCCAATCCTGGCTCTGCTCCGGCGGCGGGGTATCGCTTTCTGGTGGGGATCGAGGGCTATGAAGACCCGAGCTGGGAATTCCGTCCGACCGCGGATGCGCATAATCAGTATAAGGGGGTGAATAACCCTGGGGGAAGCAATACCAGCACCATCAGCAGCCTGTGCGCGCGTTGCCACGGTGCTTATCATAGTGGGACGGGAAATATCGGAACCGCCTCACCCTGGCTGCGTCATCCCACCGATTACGACATGGGCAACACCGGGACTTTAAGTGAGTACCGCAACTACGGCGGCCCGGGCAACAGCTACAATCCAGCGGTGCCGCTGGCGAGTGAAATCGTAACCAGCGTAAAAAACAGTGTAACCTTCAACAACGACACCATTGTCACCTGCGTATCCTGCCACCGTGCCCACGGAAGTAAATACTACAAGGCCATGCGCTGGAACTATGCCGGCAGCGCTGCAGGGGGACTGTGTGCCGCATGTCACAGCAGTAAGGATTGATGAGGATTGATATATGGTCAAGCAAGATGTGTGTGCGTTTAACTACCTGAGGATCTGCATCTTTGTGCTTGCACTCCTTTCAGGCCCCACTTGCGTTTATGCCGGAGCCTATGCAATGTCAGCCCATGGTGATCCCGGCGCTGGTGTGTTGCGCTCCAGTATGCCGGATGCATATAGCAGGGGCAACTGTGCCCACTGTCATGAGCAGCATGCCAGTGTTGGTGGGGTTCAACCCTCTCCGACTGATACCGCTGCCAGCGGGTTTGCCTTATTCAGTCCAAACTTCAGTGGCAAGGCGGTTTCACCCTACACCCGGGAGGATAATTTCTGTTTTCAGTGTCATACAGTTTTCTCTTCACTTCAAGTGGGGGGAGTGCTTATAAACCACGACTACGCAGAAACCTTTGGCGGTTATGACGATGGGACTAACGAGGGAATTCTGGAGCAGTTCAACCACACCAGCGGCGCGGAGAACTCATACCATAATCTGCTGGATATACAGAGATATGCAGCGCAGAACTTTACCTGGTTCGGGGATGATACCAATCCCTGCGTCGCGTGTCATAACCCACACCGCGCCCGGCGGAATAAAAGCGCAGTAGATAATCCGGCGTTGACGGCCATCTCGCGTCCGACAGATCACGAAAATATTTGGGGCGCTGCTTCCGGTGAAACCATGGCACGGTATAATGACTACCTATCCCCATACTTCTATAACTCCACCACGAGGTACGAACCGGGGGGTAAAACCTTTTCCGCTCCCAATCTCGTCCCCGACTACTCGACCTTCTGTAATGATTGCCATGCGGTAACCATGCCCCCCATCTACAGCACAGAGCTGGGGCGTAATCTTGTAATGATCGATTGGAGCAGCGCAGAGGGCGGGGATAAACACGGCCAGTCTGCGCGTACGGGAGAGACCTGGCTGCGCGAGCCTTACGCGTCCGGGAACAAAAGCAACTATGTGCTCAGTTGCCTCGACTGCCATGAACCTCACGGATCACCCTATCCATTCTTGGTGCGGCGCTCCATCAATGGTGAGCCGCTGCATCTCACCTCCACTGTCAATGACGGACGTGGCAACCAATGCCGCCAGTGCCATCAGGATGATTCGCAGCTGGGTACAGGTGCTGTCAATGACTGGAAACTGCAGCATCATGGCCAAGGGGATCAGAGTCCCTACTCTTCGGGCAGCAAAGAAAGCGGGTGCGTATGTCACTATCCAGAGGGCTCAGGCGGGGGGGAAGGAAGACCTCCAGCAATTCGCTGTGAGATCTGCCACTATCACGGCTCGTTCGTGCCTAACCCGGCGGGAGAGTGGCCAGCTACGGTGCCACTCAAAAAAGGCGGCACCAGAAAGACCTTTTAAAGGGGGAATAAATTCATGCGCCCACTCTATCTCACTGCCCTGCTCCTTATGTTATGTTGCCTCGGCTGCACTCCGGTCGGGTTTAACCCGCGCAGCGATTCCAGCCCCTTCAGCGCTGCTACACTGAAACAGGTGGGGCTCTATCTGTACTTAAATGGCACGGAGGGGCAGATTGCTGCCCTGGCCGCAGCTATCCACACGCTCGAGGTTTACGATGCCACGGCCGGGGTGTGGCTCCCGCTGGAACGCCATCCCGACAGGGGAAATCATCCTGATGGGCAGCGCTATCTGGGCGGAAGTCTGTTGGCGCCAGGGGTATATCCGCAGCTGCGCATAACTCTGGCCACAGGGGATACAACCACAACCCGAAGTGTGGCGACGGGGTTGACGCGTCTCGAAGCGGGGGAGCGGGCCTGTTTACAGCTATGGCACAATGCTCCCCCCCCTGGAGCATCTGCAGAGATGAGTGCAGCAGCGCCAAGGAGGAATGGTTCGTGGCATGTGGAGGTGGTACAACCCCCCTATACCGGTGATCTGCTCGCGATCTTGGGTGGAGGGGGGACTGAAGTGCTGCTCCTGCGCAGCGACAACCTCCACGCCCGGGTTGCCATTGGCTTGCAGGAACGGTGGAATGACTGGCATTTGCTCGAAGATGAGGGGATCTGGGGCTTGGCCTCTACCTCCATGACCCTGCGCGAACGTGGAAGCTGGCGTGTGCTGGATCGCCTCGGATTGCCGCTGGTAGAGCGCGCCACAGAGTTTGCCCCAGTCCGGGAGGCCACGGGCGTTTCCGCCGGCGATCCAACATTTTTTATTACTGACAGCGGCGGCAATCGTCTGGTGAGCATCGGACGCCGGAGTGGGGCGCAGAACATATATGCAGCGGGCTTTTCCCCTACACAAATCCTGGTGCAGAAGTATTCCGCGGCAGGAGGAACCTTCAGTGGCGGGGGAGAGCGTGAGCTCATAGTGGTGAGCGCCGCTGACGGTGTGTATCTGTTCGACCCGCAGAGCGGTGCCAGCCGTCGCCACAGCAGTGCGTATCGTGTCGCCGATATGAGTGGTGATATGGAGGGTACCAGTAACCGGGTGATTCTGGCCCTGGAGCGGATAAATGAGGTGCACAGCTATGCACTGCCGGAGTTCAGTCTGCAGGCGCGATATCTGTGTGCGGCACCACCACAGCAGGTACTGGTGGTGCGTAACCAAGTCCTGGTTGCAACCGGAATCGGCGCGCGCAACACCCTGATCTGGCTCAACCTGCGGGATATGACCCGCATGGGGCAACTGACCCTCCCTTTCCCTCTGGCGGATATGCTCTACAGCCCTGTTACCTCCAGTGTTTATGCTCTTTCACATGACGGGGTACACCTTTTGCAGATTGATTCGATTGCCCGGCGAATCGACAGACACATAGAGTTGCCTACGTCTGGCCGCCGCCTGCTCCTGGTAGAGCAGCGTCGTACTGAAGCTGGCATGTCTCACCCCTGATTTGTTTTAAGGAATAGCATCCATGCAGCGTGTGGTCGCAATTGTGATTGTTCTTATATTTATAATGAGCGTATTCTTTTGGATTAACGCAAGCGCGGCGGGTAGCGCGCACGCAGCTGCTGCTGCTGCTGCTGGTTGTCTTGCCTGTCATACCGAAGAGATAGCTTCAGCCGAGACACGCTGGACCGTCCATGCTCCATTTCGAGATGGTGACTGTGGCTCCTGTCATGTGCAGGAACAGGATTCGATCCAAGAAGGTGCTACAGCAGGGGCAACCGTGGCAGAAATGCCAGCTCTTGCGCCGACGCAGGTACGCGCGGTGGATGTGCACTGGATCCAGGAATGTTATGAGCCGTCCCGACACCTGATCCTCCCGGTAGATGGCGCTGAAATCCAGGGTACGCTGATGGTGGAGATTTGGGATCAGTGCCGCAACGAGCACCAGTATGCAATGACGGTCCCGCCCCTTGACCAGCTGAAGACCGTACCCCCGCCGGGGGCAACCTCTTTTATCCTGCATGAAGTGGTCCTGCAGCGGGATTCGCGCGATTCCGACACGTTGGTGGTACGTTGCAGCGGCAGTGTACCGCTGCGCGGCCGAGTATATCTGCACAACAAAGATATGCCTGTACGCGTGGTGGAAAGTGGACCGGTTTATCAGACGGAAATCAACATGAGTATTTCGGGGCTGAAGCGCGATGTCAGCTACAGTATCTATCTGGAGGCTGTGGATGCAAGTGGCACGCAGCAGCGTTCTGCAGTGCGCGAATTTATCCCGGCGCAGCTGTCCACCCGGCCAGTATCCGCGCTTTCTGCCGGGATTGCACCCTCCGGAGGGTGCAATCTAGAGACAGAGATGGCCCTGTATAGTGGCACCTGTGCAGGTGCGCCATGCTATCTCCTCGCCATCGACGCGAATCAGCCCATCACCCTTTCGGTTGGAACGATCGGAAGCGCGGTGGATAAACCGACTTCCCTGTCTGGCGCAGGTGGACTGCAGGTGGGGGAACCGGCCTCTTCCGCGCGTCCGGACTATCATCCGGATCTGGCAGACGCACGCTTCACTAATTACTCAGCTTGTCGCGTCTGTCATCCAACCTTCTTTGGCCCCCTTTCACATCCGGTAGATATAGTTCCTTCAGTGGAGATGAACGTCTCTGCAGAGCTGCATCTGCTGCCGGATGGACGCATAAGCTGTATGACCTGCCACGAGGTCCACGCCGGGGACAATCGCTACCGTCTGCGTTTTAAACCCAGACAGAAATTGTGTAACAGCTGTCATGAAAACTACTGAAGTATTGATGCAAACATAAACGGAGAGAGAGTATGTTTCCTGCAGACGACAAGAAAAAGCACCGCTCTGAGTATCAGCGCAAACCACTGAATCTCAAGGTAAAGGCAGAGTTCCAGCGCTGGTTGATGTGGCGCATTTTCGGGGTGGTTCTGCTCAGCGCCCTGGCGGCGGCTTTGGTCCTGTATTTTTATGCCAGGCATGAAACCATCACCACCTTTTACGATGCCCACATCAAGCTGCGCCGTGTCAGTGATCTGCTTTTGCCCGTGGTTCTCTCCGGCGTCGGAGTGAGTATGCTCGGTGGTTTGGCGCTGGCGCTGTTTTTGCCGCAGAAGATTGCCGGGCCCCTCTACAACATTGAACGCACCCTCGGAGATGTCCGGCGCGGGAGCCTGAAGCCAAGGGTTAATTTGCGCCGCCATGACTGCCTCGGGGAGTTGGCGACAGAGGTGAATCTCACTCTTGATTTCATGCATGAGCGCATTGCCGCCGCCGCTGAACTGCTTGATGAACTCCATGCGGTGGTGGATACCACAGACGACGTGCGCGCGCGTGAAATGTTGGAGCACCAGCAGAAGTTGTTGAGCAGCTTGCTTGAACCCCCACTGTGGGTTATGCCCCAGCCGGGGGAGGCGAGTGGGGCAGGTGCCCCAGATCGAAATGGTGTCGGATAATATGTTTAACGGTGGCATCAATCTAAATAGATGGATGGACAGATAAGTACATGTAAATAAAGAGTCTTTTATT
This sequence comes from uncultured Desulfuromonas sp., assembly GCA_964444945.1. GTDB lineage: Bacteria > Desulfobacterota > Desulfuromonadia > Desulfuromonadales > Desulfuromonadaceae > JAIVHC01. The sequence continues at coordinate 5,674 of CAYUJC010000006.1, read as the reverse complement.
TTTTCCTAAAGCATATATCACGTTTGTGCAAGGTTGGCACAAGTTTGGCAATACGTACACAAGAGATGCGACATTAGATGTGCGTGCGGGATATACATCAGAGCATGTGGAGAGCGGAGATGGAATCGCGAAGCATTGCGTCAGGAACTGCCACCCCCCACGGTAAACTGCAGACGAAAGAGAGCCAGGACAAAGAGGCTGTGCGTCTGGAAGCGAACGTGCATTCGTTCGTGTTCGTGGGAGCCTACTGAAGGCAACAGAAATCTTCTATAAGCAACTCCTCGCATTCTCATGCTTGCATGCTCAACGCTTTATTGCCTGTAGCTAAGTACAACAACCAAATCAAGGAGAGGAAGGAGAACTACTATGAATGTCAAGGTTTTGTTATCCCTGCTGCTGGCCCTGGCGCTTGTCGCCAGCGGTGCCACCGCTTGGGCCAAGGTGTCCGGGCCTTGTTCCGACTGCCACACCATGCATAATTCCCAAAATGGGGTGGTTGATACCACTTTGGCGGGGGCTCCTCTGGATGGAGGCCCCAGCCGTTCATTGACCAAAGGCGATTGCGTTGGTTGCCATACCGGTGCAAATGATGGCACCGGCAATATTCCGTATGTTACCGACACTACGGCACCCACCTACACTTCGGCAGATGGGGCCACCGGTAACACGTTGGCAGGGGGAAGTTTTTACTGGGTGGCGACTGGTGCAGATGCAAAAGGACATAACGTCCTCAATATAGCTGCCGGAAAAGATAGCAATATGCCAAACCTTAACCCGCCAGGATGGGATCCAGCAGTCAGCAACAGTGAAATTGCCAATGGTGAAGCGACGTGGTCCAAGCAGCTTACCTGTGCGGGAACGTACGGTTGTCATGGACCGCATGGTGCCGAGGATGACTTTCAGGATCTCGCAGGTGCACACCACGGGGATGATGCCGTTATTGACGGGAGTACAGCAGCGAAAAGTTTTCGCTTCTTAAACGGTATAATCGGGTATGAAGACCCGAATTGGGAATATCGTCCTACCAAAACTGCCCGTAACGAGTATCACGGGGTTGCACGTAAAACCATATCCGCCGCCGGTTCTGAAACTGATCAGAAAACTATCAGTTACTTCTGTGCTACCTGTCATGGAAACTACCACTCCGGGGCTGGCGTCAGCTACGCAGGGCAAGACACTAACATTGGCGAGAACCCCTGGTTGCGCCACCCTTCAGATTACGATATGGCGGATACCGCAGTGGGCTCAGAATATCGCTCATACAACCAAGATGGAACGTACAGTGTTGAGGCCCCTGTCGCCTTTGATCTTGGAGCCAGTGTGACTAAAGGTTCGCACGCGCTTAACACGGTTGCATTCACCGGGGGTAAGGCTATTGTAACCTGTATCTCGTGCCATCGTGCGCATGGTTCGCCCCATGATGATCTGCTGCGCTGGGCATACAGCCCAACCAATGACGTCGGTGCAGTAATGTCGGCAGGTAGCGGAGCCGGTAACGTCGGATGTTTTGTGTGCCATACGTCTAAAGATTAAACCAGAACAGCTGTTTTTATCGCACCCTGTCCAACCTTCCGGGGTGGTTGTGTTATAATTGTATGTATTAAGTCATGGGCGTCAGTTTCGGCTGACGCCATTTTTTTCCTGTTACGTTAGTGTGGCTGAGGATTCATGTATAGGCATGAACGGTAAAGTATGGATTTCAAGGTTTGGCGCTACCGCGGCCATCTACTTTTACTAGTAGCGGTTCTGCTGTTTATGGTGCTAGCGGTTTATACGCTCGAACGTCGCATTGCCGGAGGCGCACAAATCTGGCGCAGCGTCAGCGGGTATGGTATTGGACTGGGTCTGGGGCTAAACGGTCTGGCTCTGGGCTATCTGCTAAGTCGAACGCAGAGGAGCAGGAGAGATGCACCTCTGTCTGTTCCCCATTTTTCCTATGAAGATGTGTTCCACAAGGGGGAGATTCTGATCCATGTGGTCGATCTGGAAGGGCGGATTCTGTACGTGAATCAGGCGTGGAAGGATCTGTTGGGGTATGCGGATGCTGACTTGATGCAGAAGAATATTTTTAGCGTGATCGATGCCGAATGTCAGAGTTTTTGCCGCCAGCGCATGCGTAATCTGGCGCAACGGAAGGAAGACAAGGAGTTGTTTCAGATCACCATGCGTACCATAAGCGGGGATAAGGTAATTTTGGAGGGGAGTTGCTCCCTTGGATATAAAAAGGGGAAACCCCACAGTGTGCGTGCTCTGTTCCGCGACATCAGCGATCGTAAAGCCCAGGAGCAGCACTTGCTCAGGCTGGCTTATTATGATGGCCTCACGGGTCTGCCCAACCGTCATCTTCTGCCTGACCGTCTGCGGCAGGCCATGGCGTGTGCCGCACGCTATGGCCAGTACTGTGCGGTGATATTTCTCGACCTCGACGGGTTCAAACAGGTGAATGACACCTTGGGGCATGCCCAGGGGGATTTCCTCCTGCGCCAGGTGGGTCAACGTCTATCCCAGGCGCTGCGCGAGAACGATACCGTAAGTCGTATTGGCGGGGATGAGTTTGTGATAGTAGTAACCGGTCTGCGCGAACTGGCACATATTGTCGGGATAGTGCACAAGGCGCAGCGCCGTCTGGAGGAACCCTTTGCTCTTGAAGATATGGAATTTGTTATCCAGGCCAGTTTTGGCGTAGCGGTATATCCAGATGATGGCAACACAGTGGAGTCACTGCTGGCGCATGCAGACCAGGCCATGTATGCTGCCAAACAGAACGATACGGGGGGGTATCGCATGTACTCAGCCAGCTAGGAATTTAGCGGATTTTTCGCCGTAGATTCATGGGAAGTCCGACAGACTTCTAGTGTCCTCTCTAAGATATTTCACTCACCCTTTCAATTGTCTCCTTCCATCCTGTAAAGACCGTCGCCTTGCCCTGGTTCTAGCCTTGGACGGAGAGGGTGTTGCTGTGTCCTCCTTTTTATACGATACCGCAGTACTTCAGATGTGGGCACTGCTTGCGCGCGAGTTTGAAGGGAAGTATATTTGTATTGTTATGCGCGCGCCTGTGGGCGTACTGAAGTCATGAGCTAAATGATTACCTCTCTGAGGTGGCAGGATGCTCTTTCAGGGATTCGGGGGTATTTTGGGGATGAAGCTCAGCATACAGGTCAAAATGATATTGACCATTATTGTGGGAGTGCTGGTGTGGGGCTGGCTCCATTATTATATCCAGCAACGCGAGATTCTGCCGAGCTTTCACCGCCAGGAGACCCTTCTGGTTTACGAACAGACTCGGCATGTGCGTGAACAGCTGAGTTATGAGCTCGAAGCCCTTGATCGGTTCTGTTATGACTGGGCCGCATGGGATGATACCTATGTCTTTATCCGGGATCATAATATTGCATACATAGAGTCCAACCTTGTTTCAACCTCTTTTGACCACAACAACCTGAATCTCATCTGCTACGTCGACACCTCCGGGCGCAAGGTCTGGCACAATTTTTATGATCTGAACCGCAGTGAACCGTATGCTGACGACGCCTTCTGGGCGCGGCCGCAATGGAGTCTGGATGAACCATTTCTGCAGATTGAGGGGGCGGAAGATTCGCGCACCGGGCTGGTCAGTCTTAAGCAGGGGGTTATGCTTGTAGCGGCGCGCCCCATAATACCCAGTGCGGGGGTAGGAGAGATACGGGGATACCTGATCATGGGGCGCATGCTTAAGGGGGAGGTGACCAGAAGGGTTGATCATCACGAGCTCAATAGGGTTGAATTTATCCCCTGGAATCAAGTCAAGGCGTCATTCCGCGCGGAAGAACTCAATCTACTGCGCCACGGTAAGATCTTCAGTCGCCCGGACCCAGCCGATATGAATTTTATGCAGGGATATATTGCCCTGTTTGATCTGTGGGGGAAGCCGGTCGCGGTAGCGCGGATGCATATGGAGCGGACCCTGATGCAACAGGGGGAAAAAGCGTTGTTGCGGAATATGCAGGGAAACCTTATTGCCGGGAGCGCGGTTTTGCTCTTGATGTTGGTGATTCTACATCGGTTTGTGGTGCTGCCGTTGCGCCATCTTACTTCCAGTGTGCAGCGTATAGGAGATAATGCCCAATGGACAAGTCTGCCTGAAAATCTCAAAGGTGAAGATGAGATCGGCACTCTGGCGCGTGAGTTTGAGCGCATGTTGGGTCGGATCAGAGCCCAAATAGAGTTCAAGGACGAAATAACGGTCAAGTTGGAGCGGAGTAAAGCCAGAACCCACCTGATTCTGGATACTACACCGGATGCAATTTTAGGCGTTGGCGCTGACGGAACGATAAAATCTGGCAACAAAGGGGCCGAAGTTATGCTCGGCTATGCAGATGGATCTCTGGTGGGGGAAAAGATTTATACGCTTCTGGCCCCACCGTTCGGTGAGCGCCTGCAGGAGCGCATGCGTACAGATGCAAGATCATGTCGCTGCTTCACCGCTGGCTGCGAAGCGCGCGCCCGGCGGCGTGATGGAAGTGAGTTGTATGTACATGTGCGCGGCTGCCTTATGGAAGAGAGCCCCGAACCCATGTTTTTGTGGACCATCCGGGACATATCGGAGCTCAAGGAGATGCACGAACAGGTGTCTCACCATGAACGTTTGGCGGCTATCGGCCAGATAGGGGCATCGGTAGCCCATGATGTGCGGAACCCTCTGACGGGAATCAGCGGCGGGATCCAACTACTCCTCAAGCAGAATGAGTTGACCTCGGCGCAGCGTATGGTGTTGGAGGAGATGCTGACGCTTGCAGATCGCATTGAGAATACGGTGACCCAGATGCTGGCATTTTCCAAACGCTGGGAACCTTCTACCCAAAAAATCAACCTGGTTGATTTCCTGCAGCGTATCGGCGCAGAACTCTCCACGCGCGAGGATTTTGCCAACATAACCTTTGCTTTTGGTGGAGAGAAGCGCTTGTATGTAATGGCAGATCCTGAACTGATGCGCCAGGTGTTTAATAACCTGTACCAGAATGCACAGGAGTCCATGGAGAAGGGAGGGTCCATCGGTTCCGTTGTAACCCGTACTGCAGGTGTGGCCAAGGTGCTTATTAAAGACCGGGGCGTGGGGATGGAGCAGGAGGTTGTCAGTAGGGTGCTTGAACCCTTTTATAGCACCAAGAGGGAGGGAACCGGCCTTGGTCTGGCTATCTGTCGCAAGATTGTGGAGGCGCACGCCGGCACCTTGCAATTTGTTAGTAAACCCGGCGCAGGGACTATGGTGACAGTCACCCTGCCCTTGGGTAATCAGGAGCTGCTGGGGCAGCATAATGGGGTAAGTGAGCACAAAAATATTGTGTCCGGTATTTCAACGGCAGCGGAGGCAAAATGACACGGGTAGATGTGTCCGGCTTACCTGGTATTTGAAGAGACATAAAAAAAGCCTGAAGCAGCTCTTTAGAATGGAGTGCTTCAGGCTTTTTTTGTCTTGTGCGGATTGGAATGCTGCAGGAGTCAGTTTTTGTGGAAGAGCTTGCGCGCCTGTTTGACTACGTTGGCGCAAGTAAACCCGAAATGGTGCATCAGTTCATCACCGGGAGCGCTGGCACCGAACCCTCCCATCCCGACTATAGCGCCATCCAGTCCGACATAACGCTCCCAACCGAAAGTCGACCCGGCTTCGATAGCCAGGCGCTTGCGGCACTCA